>JAQQAM010000278.1 GCA_028532905.1 Spirochaetales bacterium | reverse complement strand
GGCAGTGGGGGGGCAAAGTCATCACTCATGAGATACTGACTGACCTGCTTCAGGAACCAGAACGCTTCTTCCTGCCCTGTCTTCATCTCAATCCGATAAAAGTGGATCAGAGCTTTAAAGAGGGAGAATCCATACGATGGGGAGAATACACCCTCCATTTTTATCACTTTCCCGGCCACACCTGGTGGCACCAGGCAATTCTTCTGGAAAAACCGGGGCTGAAAGTTCTGTTTGTTGGGGATGCCGTTGATCATGTGACACATGTACGAAGCATTGACTGCTGGAATTACAACCCCATCTCTGACGATCAGGGTGCGGCGCGCTGTGTTGAACTCCTGCGGGAGACGAAACCGGATTATCTTGCGGGCGGGCATTCGGGGCTTGTGAAGTGGGACCCGGCGTTTCTGGATGAGATGCAGCAGTTTGTGGAAGGCAGGAACAGCCTGCTGAAGCGGTTGATTGGAAGAGAACACGCTGATCTGGGATATGATACCTACTGGCTGCGGGCTGATCCCTTCAGGAATCTGACTGCTCCCGGAGCAACCACTCCAGTGAAGATAAAAATCCGCAACCATATCCCCGGAGCCAGAGTCACAATTACTCCCCGGCTGCCGGAAGGTTGGACCGCCGAACCGTCCCTGACAACTCTGACTCTTCCTGAGAAGGAAGAGGGGATCTGTGAGTTTAACATAACTGCTCCTGCGGAACTTGCCTCGGAACGTTATTTAATAGGTCTTGAGACAGAGATGAATGGCCAGGCATATGGGGAGCAGTCCCTCATTATCTTTGATGTAGGAAAATGGCATGATCCCGACAGACGGCCGGAGCGTATTCAGTCTGTAGCGGCTTATGCCTATGGAGCCCTTCCTCAGAACTGATCAGATTTACAGGACTTTAAGAGGTATGTCCCGGGCTGGTAACGAGAAATCCCCCTGAAGCGGTCTGCAAAACCGCTTCAGGGTTTTGTTCATAATTCTTCAGCGTATAAGATACAGCTCTCCTGTTTCTCCATCCTGGTAAAACGAGAATTTCCCTCTGGAGCCGAGAGATCTGAGTTTTCTCTCCACAGTAAAACCTGCACAATAGTCCTCTTTGACATAGTAAGCGCCTTCTTTCAGACCCAGACTATTGACATGAGGCATAATTCCCTGCCAGTCCGACCATCCCATGACATATCCATCTTCACTGGATGGCTTGCCTATGGAGAGGGCTATAAGTACCGGTTGACCTGTCCTGTCAATTGAAAAAACAGCACAATTACAGTCACAGGGCGCCTTACGGTTCAGTTCGGCGATAATGCTGTCGTACAGTTCCCCGGAATACACAGGGGTTGCTGATAAAAGTTGAACTCCCGTTATCAGAACACATATCAAGATACAGAGTTTTTTCATTATGATGTCTCCTTAGTTCCATAAACTACATCTATAAAGACACAGATCAGTTACAGCGGTTGGAAATCAGAGACGATTTTTTTCTTTTTTACATTTTACAGGCGAGAGATTCCAGCCCCTGAAAATCCTCTTCCACAAGACAGCGCGGATAGTCGTTCAGAAAACCGGCATTCATATGACGCCATCCGCCCCAGGGAGTATCATACTTTTTTGCCAGCAGGAGCTGCCGGCGCAGAACAGCCTGTTCTCCGCAGATATAGGCTTCCAGCTGCTTTTCGGACCACAGAGGCATTCTCTCTGCCAGCCTGGCCAGCCGGTCAGTGATCAGGCGGTTCAGAGATTCTCCGTCCCGGGTATTGGCATATTTTTTCGGGTCTTTTCCGCCGACTCCCCGGTGAGGTTCTTCTCCCAGCCGATTCAGATCAACCGTATCGGGATAAAGATCCATCATCAGGGAGGTTTCAAAATAGGCGGCATGATCCCCATAGTATTCGGCATCCAGTGCCAGAAAATATTCCGGGATTCCCAGAACCGGAATTCCCAGAACCTGGCTCATTTTCACAGCCACTGAGCGGACAGCCATCTGCTGTGCCGCTCCATAATGGCCGGTGAGGAGAATCAGGGCTTTGAAACCATTCCGTGCAGCTTCCCGGCACCACTGTTCCAGCCAGGGAACCATATAACAGGACTCGGAAGCCTCTTCTCTGTCAAAAATAAATGTGGGCTGTTCTTCGGCTCCACCCACGGCACCGTAATGAGGAGGATGAACAAGACCTCCCCCCTTCAGGGCAGCCCGCTCACAAATTTTAAAAGCTTTGAGAGCATCCAGTCCCAGTACATTATGAAGCCCGTGCCACTCCACAACTCCTATAAGAAGGAACAGGGTCGGGCAGGCCTGCAGGGCCTCTTCAAATTCATCAGGTTTCAGAAATTCCAGTCGCACTTCCATGGATTATCCTTTAGTAGGGGCAATTGGACATTACATCAAAATGGTTGCCATCCTGACCGGGATTAACCATACCATACTCAAGCGCCCATTTCGTGTAGTAGCGGTCCGTATCATAGACATAAAAATCATTGTCAAAGATTTTACCTGTCGCTGCGATGCCTCCATGAGGCACTCCCGCATCCAGAACAGAAATGTCACATTCCAGACTGTAATGATCCGATGTATTGCGAAGGTTGTCATAAAAAATATTGTCATGAACATCCACATTCACTATCGGACCCATGGTATACATGATCAGAAGGCCTCCACTGTCGCAACCCCTTATAATATTATGGGAAAACACACAGTTCTCATCATCTCCTTCAAAATCAAAACCTACACCGTCATTTCCACCGCCATTCGTCACATTGGCAAACTCGTTATTGCGGACGGTCCAGTTTTTAGTAGCCTGAAGAAGTCCGCCGGTGGAGCCCCATTTCACATATCCGCCGTTCATGCCGATCAGCCTGTTATATTCAGCCAGTCCGGTGTTGCAGTTATAGACCTGAAACATACCGGCCAGCATGTTTGTAAAAAGGTTGTTCCGGAAAACAAAGTTTTTAAAACGGTCCTTGTTTGTACTTCCCCAGAGATTGACACAGATCCCCACCTGGGTATTGTTAAAAAAGCAGTCCGTAACTGTTAAACCGTCCAGAACTGTTAAACCTTCATTGGCACTGCTGATCCTTCCACCAATCATGATACCTGCAGACCAGGCATACTCCCGCATTTGGATAATTCCGTTTTCATCTTTAATCCAATTTCCATCCTCATCGGATTCCGAATAATCGGGGTGAAATTCGTACAGCATATCTTCAAAGCGGCAGGATTCAATGAGAATATTTCTGTTGCCGTAGGGCGAATCATCAGGAAGAGCAAGATCATCATGATAGTAGCGGAGATAGATCCCCTGTTTAGCCTTTTTAACAGAAAGGTTCCTGATTACCCAAAAAGAGGGATCTTCCAGAACGACACAATGATCTCCCCATTTCCCGTTCATCTCAATAACCGGGGAGTTCCCCGTACCGTAACTGGCCAGAACAACAGGATTTTCGGCTGTTCCCTTCCCCTGAAGATTGAGGGTTTCATTCCAGGAAGCACTTCTTCTGAGAAAAACGCCATCCCCCGGCTGCAGCTGCAGTCCCACCAGAGGAGCAAAGCTCTTCCATGGCGCATTCTGAGAAAGACCGTTGTTTCCATCGCTGCCGGCAATACTATCCACATAGTATGCTGTTCCACTGATGGTTCCGTCGGAGTCATCAGTAATAATCGGATCATCAGGAATATCTATAGTCAGATCTCTGGGATTGAAAACACTTTGATGATCATTGCTTTGGAAACTATTCGATTCCGGAAGAGAGCATGAAAAGGCAATCAACAGAATTGATATGAGGAGGAACAGATTTACAGACCTATGTCTTATTCTCATGAAAACTCCATTATTACTGCCGAATCCGTTGTACAGATTCGACACATCAGCAACTGAAGACCAGGCGGCCTTATCCTTTGGATGACTGAAGAATCCAGATCTTTCCTGTACGGGCAGGAACGGCTTCAAAATTAAGCTGAGAACCCTTTCCGCTTAAGGTTTCAGAGCTCAGACGCTCCCTGAAGGTCCACTCCCCGTTCAGTCCCAGAGAACTTCCGTCCAGCAGGAAATCCGCCGTATCATCAGAAAGATTGAAGATTCCGATCATCAGAGAGCCCTCCTCTGTTACAAAGACAGGTCTGTGGGGGTGATCATAGGAATCAAACCATCGGACTTTTCCCTTGTGTACTGGCAGAGAAGACTTCAGCAGTTCCAGACGCTCCCCCTTCAGTTCCACCATGTTTTCACCGATCATGGCCAGACCGCCTGTCATCCAGACCATCTGAGCCCAGCAGGAAGCCTCGTTGTCCGTCAGGCCGTATGCGGGAGAATCAACATAATCGGGAAAGTGGCGGCGGAAATTTTCAAACTCCGGTTCGGGTGCATAGTCCCTGACAAGAAGACAGTCAGGGTCATTCTGCCACCAGTTCTGGTGCATCCAGTAACGCCAGGTATGCTGTACGGCAGGTGCTTTGATATTACAGTTTCCGAGAGGGCCGCCGTCGGGAATAAACCAGCGGGAGGAAACATCGTAACCGATCCGCATGCCGTCAAAAACACCTACAGCCGGCCCCATGGGAGAACCGCAGCCCAGAATATAACGATCCTTTGCCACATCCCGGATAACCTGTATCCCCTGACGAAAAATTTCTGCTGTGGTTTTGCTGTTGTCATATCGGTTTCCAGGAAGAACAGCATGAAGAAGGAAGTCAATCTTTATGTACTGGAAACCCCATTCATCAAAAACCCTGGTAAAGGTTTCTCTTAAAAAATCCAGAGCACCGGGATGGCTGAGGTCCAGACCATAGGTACCCCAGAAATCCTTGGGGCCGCCCTTTTCCTCATCCTGAACCAGAAGGTCGCCATGTTCTTTATAGAAAATACTGGCTTTGTCCACAGAAAAGGGAGCCAGCCAGAGACCGGGTTTAAAGCCCCGGGCTTTGATATCATCGGCAGCTTTCTTCATACCTCCGGGAAAAAGACCGCCAGCCTGCCAGTCACCCCAAACCCTTGAACTGGTTTTGCTCTCCAGATTCCATCCGTCATCTATCTGAATAAAATCCACATCCAGATTATCTGACTGTTCGATGGCATCCATATTGGCATACAGATCTTCTTCTGTAAGGGTATCGTAATAATAATACCAGCTGCACCAGCCTGAAGGGACCTGTCCGGGATCTCTTCTGCCCAGCAGATCGGCGACAGAAACTGCATATGCTTTCATCAGAGAGGAAAGGGAAGCTCCTGCTTCCAGACGCAGGGGGGATATCTCAAGAACAGCACCGGCTTCCAGCAGAATTCCTTCCCGGTCACAGCGGCATTCCAGTCCCTTTCCGGACTCATCATCCACATCAACAGCAAAAGTATAAAATGCTGTATCCAGGGCGGTGAACCCTGCAGTGAGGGCACAGGTTCCCCGGGCATCGGTCATTCCGAGAACCGAGAAGGAGTCATAGCGGCCGGGACCGGCATACATGCTGCTGAAACCGACCATATCCTTGCCGTTTGTCAGTACACGATCCATCAGAGAGGGGCTGACCACAGCGGCTCCGGTCAGAGGATTCACCCAGTCCAGTGCGACAGGGCTGCCCGAAAGGTTTTCCCAGCAGCTGTTCAGCAGCAGGGCCTCCTTATCCTGTTTCCAGGAAAGGGATATTTTCCACTGTCCATCCAGTGTATATTCAACAGAATCATCTCCTGTCTTAATGTTCCAGTCTTCACCGGGGCTCAATGCTCTTCCCTGTGAAATAATTTCAGGAATACAGTTTTCAAGAGACAGGTTCAGTGCCTCGTTTACAACCCTGTACCGGCCGTTGCCGGTATGGGGAATCAGTGTCCATGCTGACATATCATTTCTCCCGGCGGTGTTTGAACAACCGCCTCTCCATTTTTATTGTTCAATGATGATGTTTATATCATCCGGTTTTTCGATAATATCTATGCTGTAGCGTCTGCCGTCTCCTTTGAACAGCAGCTTGAGCATCTGTCCCCTCAGAGGCAGTTCGTATTGGAATTCTCTGAAGTAACCGGGCAGTCCGGGTCTGATAACAATCCGGTTTCTATACAGTTCATTCAGCCGGACACCCAGAAGATAGGCAGGTATAGCATAGGCGGGAGCACCACTCCATCCATGACAGGATGAGATAGGAATCCAGTCCATTTCATGAGTGGGCGTATTGCCCAGAAAGGGATGAGGATAGGACCAGGAGGGTGAGTCCGGATCAAAAACTTCCCACCAGGTTACCGCATCTCTGTCGAGCATGCCTCCCCAGTATCGGAGGATCTGTTCCAGAATATCCTTATGGCGTTCCTGCTGATCCAGGGCATCAAAAATAATCTGATAAAAGGAGGGTCCGAAGTGAAGAGGATAGACATCCGGCTGATCAAACATTGCCAGAATATTCTGTTTGACGTTCTCGGAAGCCAGACCTCCGTAGAGTGCCGCCATATTTCCCTGGACAGAAAAATGCTCCTTGTCCTGACAGCCGTTTACCGTATCCTGAAACAGGCCTTTTTCTTTGGAGAAAAGTCTGTCCTGAACAAGGGGTTTCAGTTTGGCGATTTCCCTGCGGTAGGTTTCATCATTTTCACCCAACTCGCTCAGTATGAAACTGAGATCATCCAGATAGCGAAGATAAAGGGAGTTGAGAATAACTGATTCTCCGCATTTATCAATTTCAGTACTCCAGTCAAGATATACACCCCAGCCGGGCATCCCCTGAAGCTGCATCAGACCGGAGTCGGTCCGGAAGTTCATCAGAAAGGTATGAAGTTTACTCAGAGACTCTCTGAACTCTTTTAATACTTCAATTTTGCCGCTGAACTCATAATATTCCCTTAAGATTCCTACAAGGTGATAGCAGAAATCTATATGATTGCAGATATTTTCTTTGGGACCTGTTGAGGGGATGGAACCGTCTTCTCTCTGCAGGGCAAACATCTGTCTGATGTTTTTCTCAACAATTTCACCATTGCCGTAAATATGATAGTTGATCCTGGCCATCACCCTGAGGTCAAAAACCCACAGAGCCTGTTCTCTCCAGGGGCAATCCTCAAAATGGTAGGAAGTATTGGCCCGCAGTGTCTGTCGGGATACTTCCAGTATCCGGTTGATGGTCTTGTCCGATCCTTCCAAAAGGGCATTCTTGTTATAAGCATACCAGCTGTTCCGGTGCCCTATGTAGTCCAGGCGGACAGGCCCCTCTGCTGCAATAATACGAATCTGAATATAACGGTATGCCCTTCTCTGAAAGGCTTTCCAGGTTCCGGTCGTACCCGTTCGGATACAGTCCAGGCGATACATATCCAGGCTTTCACCATACCAGACTTCATAGATGCAGAAGCCGCTGCTGACCCTGATTTCAGGGTATCCCACCACCATGGTTTCATAATCAAAAATCATTGCCGGAGCCGAGCCGGCTCCGTTCTGGTTCAGTTCAACAGTTTTCCCATCCCATTTGACAGGGCAGTCATCAGAAGAGACAGAGACCCTTCCTTTGTTCCTGTGAACATCGGCAAGGATTTTCGGCTGCATTTCTATTTCTTCCAGCCGGGGGGTCTCCAGTTTTTTCAGATTCTGAACAAAATCTTTGCTCAGAGCTTCTGCCATAACAGAGACATTTTCCCAGCTGCTGTAATCATAATCATCGGAAAGCCAGCCGTCTTCTTTGTCTTCATGGTAGAATTCCTTATAGAAACCCCATTTACTGACCATGGACTCTCCGCTGTAAAGGGGTGATCGGGATGTTTTCCATTTATCATCAGACACCAGAATCCCGCCGGGTAGACCAGCCTGCACAAGAAGCCCAGGAGCTCCGTATTCAAATCCCTGTGTGGTGTCTGTTTTCTCTCCGTCATGAAACAGAAGAACAGCCAATCTGTTCTCTCCCGCCCGCAAAATTTCAGCAGGTATGATCAATTCATCATAGTAATAGAGGGTCTGATAGGAAACGGCCGGTCCCCGGTCCACCAGAGTACCATTTATAAAAAGCTGGTACTGGCTGACCGCGGTAATTCTGAGGGTAAAGGATTCTGCCTGTTCCAGCAGAAAACTGCGAAGGAACCGTCTATAAAGATTTTGTACATCCCGGTCACTGTCGTGACCGATCCAGAGGGCATTCACACCCTCCCATGAGGCATTATCATTTTTAATCATGCAGCTTACTCCGGGAGTCTTACCAGTGAGATTTCATTCTCAGGAAGATCCTGACAGGCCATTGTTGTTACAGGCTCGTTTGAAAAATCGAAAACATTCCCGTTGACCCTGAGTGTCCGGCCATCCAGAAAATCCCGGTCGGTCCGGATATAAACACCAGTCTGCAGAGACTTACTCAGGGAGATATCCAGAAATCCCTCATCGGATGTATCATAACTGACGGTAAAGGGGCCGTAGGCGGTCTCAACAGATCCCTGGCACCATTCCATGGTATGGAGATGGGGATCTAGAAGAATCATTTTGAAACCGGGAGCCAGGGCGGTGATTCCGGCGATATAACGCTGCTGCAGGTAAGAGACCCAACCGGACCATCCATGGCTATAGCTGCACATATTGTCTCCCTGTGGATTTTCAATCATGGAACGAGTGGGAAACTCACCGTTTTCCCCCTTGAATTCCCAGAAAGCAGTAGCCTCCTGATCAAGCATGGTGCCCCAGCAGCGCTGAATCAGTTCAAAAGCATCGGCATCCCTGCCGGCAAGAAAAAGGGCTTCCAGTTCATATCCGACAATAAAGGGCCAGACCGTCTGATCATGTCCCCATTTATCATCTGTTCTGTTGAAATGGCCTGCATAGGTTATCGTTCCGTGATCGGTCCACATATTTGATTTGATATAATCCAAAAGACGGGCTGTTTTTGATTCATCTGCCACACCCAGGGTGACTGCGTAAACGTTAAAATCAAGGAATACAAGATCGTCAAAACGGGAATCCAGAAAACGGTCCAGATACACTCCTTTTTCTTCATCCCAGAAGGTGTTGTTGATATCTTCTTTCAGGCGCCGGGCAATATCGCTGTACAGACCCGCTGTATCATCATTTCCCGCATACTCTTCAATCCAGGCAGCTTCACGGAAACAGCGGTACAGAACACACTGCGCCTCGCCGACTCTGCCGCTGAGTCCCAGTGTCCACATCCAGGTCAGATCCACATCGGCAAATTTTCCGCCGTTGCTTCTCTCCATGATCCAGCCCATCAGATCCCTGTACACAAAGGTTATGGATTCCAGATAATCCATGTCATCGCTGAAGCGGAGATATTCGGCAAGAGTTATAATCCACCAGAAACTGTATTCGGGAAAGTTCTGACGGCTTGTGGCGCTGGCGGGAATATTACCGTCTTTCAGCTGCAGATCCGCAAAAACCTGAAGACTGCTTTTAATAACATCTTTAAGACCCAGAGAATAGAAGGAGGTCAGGGCTTCTGTCCGTACATCGCCCATCCAGACTTCCCGGTCTCTTCGGGGACCGTCAAAAATAACATAGGGAGTATAGGGATTTTTCCACTCTTTCAGAAATCTGATTCTGTCTTCAGGAAGCCATTCTCTGTAGCAGAAAGAGTCTTCATGTTTCTGAAGACAGAGCTGTGTGGTGTAGGCTCCGATTCTCCAGATCTCATTCTGCCGTTCATCGCTTGAAGTAAATCGTTTTTTACCGTCTACGGGATAGGCGGAAAATTTGAGACTGAGTCCCTTTAACTGCAAAACAGAATCACTGGGAAGTGTCCCTTTGGATTCCAGACGGATTTTCATATAACGGAGGGCCAGAAAATCCTCATGCATATGCTTCTGAGGACCGGACCCATGTCCGAGTGTAACTCTGCTGCTGAAGAATATACTGTCCAGTGTCGGTCCATATTCAATAAGAATATCCGCATTCAGGCTTCTGATCATATCCAGTTGAAGGAAACCCGTCGTTTTTCTGCCGAAATCCAGCAGGATTTCCGGTGATTCACTCTCTCTGGATTTCACCATGGTAAAGGCAATTTCATCTTTATCTTCTATGGTTATGCTTCCCTCTCCGGGAGCTGAATCAAGGACTTTCGGCTTCTGATACCTCAATCCAAACGTTTGAATATCTATATCTAATTTCATTTTATTCCTCCGATTTTTGAATCTATAATCCTGTCAGGTAGTTTCGCCGATGTTCAGAATTGGTTCAATGAAGACCTGACTGAAATGGTCCTGCCCCTTCTGGAGCTTCTCATCAATCAGTTCTGCAGCCAGAACACCGATTTTTTTCGTATCTATTTCAATTGAAGTGAATCTTATCTGTGTGTTCAGATAATCTTTCATACCTTCATCAATTATAACTTTGAAATCCCCGGGAATGGAGATCTTTTTTTCAAGCACCATCTGGCAAAGGGTCTGAGCCACCGAAACATTCCAGATATAAAGAGCATCCACTTTGCCGATCATTGATTTGATCAGTTTCTCCTCTTTTGACTGAGAGGAATCGGTTCTGCTCTGAACCAGAAGCTCCTCATCCACATCCTTTCCAGCATCTTTGAGAGCCTGACGGAATCCCTTGTCTCTGTCTACCTGAAACTGATACCCCCCAATTTCATTGGCGATATATCCGATTCTCTCCACACCTGTTTCAGCCAGATGCCGGGCAGCACAGTATCCCATCTGTTCGTTGTCCACATCCACCATGTTCATCCGGCGGGTGCCTTCCACCCTTCCAACCAGTACATAGGGAAGGTCATATTTCAGCTTGAGCAGAATATCGTGGTACTGATGTTCCGGAGGACCGATGATGATGACACCGTCAACTCTCCCGGAGCTGAAGGTAGAATGTACATGATCTTCCACATCCTTGGGATCATCAAAATGCATGGAACGAGAAAAGAAAATGCTGTAATCCTTGCGGTTCAGAGCGTTCAGTGCCTGGCTTACGATCTTGAATACGAGAGGGTTGGAAAAAGGTTCCTCCGTATTTCCCATAAAAAGGAAGCCGATGGTATTTGTCGTTCCTTTTACAAGACCACGGGCAAAGACATTGGTAGTATAACCCATCTCTCTGGCAACCTTTTTTACTTCTTTGACGGTCTCGTCTTTAAAGGGGAGAGGTTTATTGTTCAGAATACAGGAGACAGTTGAGGGAGTGACTCCCACTTCTTTTGCAATGTCCTTAATCGTAACCCTTTTAGCCATTTATTCTTATCCTCAGTCCAAAATCATTAAGTTATCCAAACCATTGTACAGGAATTGACTCATATTTTCAATTCAACGTTTGAATAAATATTATCCTCTGTATATAAAAGCATTTATATAGAAAACATCTTATTATTATTCATTTCATTTTCCAGGTTTATTCCGAAAAATCATACAGTTTTGCTCCATTTCTGTATCGGAAACCATCTTTCAGGAAGCTAAAGTCCCCTTCACTGAGATACCCCTCCTCTTTTTTCTCCTTCAGAACCTTGTTCAGTACTGCCTCGAAAGCCATTACCGCACCGTAGCTCTCTTCCCCGGACCAGGTATCACAACCCCAGCAGACCCGGTCGGAGAGGCCTATTTCAATATACTGGTGTAATGCTGTTTCCGCCGCTTTGGGAGACAGCAGAGGCAACCAGCAGAGATCGGGATACACATTCCGGTAACTGTGCAGAAGAGCCATCATATCCTGTATCCAGGGAAAACCGCCGTGAAAGAGGACAAACTTTGTCTCAGGATGCCGGGAGATCATGGAGTGGAGTTCCATGGGTGCCGTCTTTACCAGCTGTCCCAGTCCTGTATGGATCTGAAAAGGAGTCCCGGTTTCGGCCGCCAGCCGGCATATACCGCTGAATATATAATCCTGGAACGCCCTTATTTCCTCGGGTCGGGCCCCTTTCCCGGCTTTCATAGCCCTGAGAGCGTCTTTTTTATCAACAACTCTGTAATCCAGAGTTCTCTCATAGGCTGCTGCCGACTTCAGAGCCACGGCTCCCTTTTTCTTTTTCTCAAGGATGGTTTGCCGTGCAAACTCCAGAAGTTCATCGGGATCATCCGTTCTGAAATCATACAGGTCGCCGAATGAGAGACCATCATGATTTTTCTGACCCGAATCCCAGCCGAACAGGAAAGGATCGATCCGGAACGCAGGGCGGAACAGTTCTCCATGACCATTATCACTACCCGGGTTCCAGTAGGTGTCCAGAATGACTTCGCTGTATCCGCAATCCTTCTTAAGCAGTGTCAGGTGACGATCCGGATCAGCTCTGTAAGCCTCCCGGATACGCCGGGAATATTCTTCCCAGTTACTCACAGAGACAGGTTCATTCATGCCGTAAAGAGACATCAAGCTCTTTTCCAGCCATTTGAAATAGCTCTTGAAACGCACCTTGTCCAAATACGCCTGCCTGCTTTCAGCCGTATCACCGGGTTCTTCACCACACCAGGCTACATAACTGCTTTTTAACAGGAATGTGAGGTCCGGATCAGCAAAGAACTCATCCTTCATATGATGACAGTGGGTGTTGACAATTCGTCTGCTCATTTTACATTCCCGTAAGACCGGTTCGGGCAATACTCTGAACAAAGTGTCTCTGAAGAATAAGATATACAACCAGGATGGGCATAACCGAAAGGAAAGTTCCCGCCATTATCACCCCTTTGTTCACATTATCCGCCACCTGCATATAGGACTCCAGATTAAAGGTCAGATTAGGGAGCATCATGGGCAGAAGGAATTTGCCTTTGGTCTTCAGATACATCATGGGTTCAAAAAAGTCATTCCAATGCCAGACAATGGACAATATGGAAGTAACCAAAACAGCAGACATGGAGATGGGCAGAACAATTCTGAAATAGATCCCAAGGTCGGAGACTCCGTCAATCCTGGCGGCTTCCTCCAATTCATAGGGAACTCCCAGAAAGAACTGACGGAAAATAAAGATAAACAGACCGCCCCTCAAACCGACACCCAGATAAGTAGGGAGTATAAGAGGAAAATAAGTATCCAGAAGCCTCATTCTGTTAAACTGAATAAACAGGGGAACAATAACAGTCTGTGCCGGTACGATCAGCGTGAACAGCACGATGGAAAAGAGAATGTTCTTTCCGGGAAAACGGAACCTGGCAAAACCGTAGGCTACAAGAGAGGCAGAAAAGACATGTCCTATTGTGGACAGGACGGTTACAATCAGAGAATTCCCGAAAGAACGGCCAAAATCCAGACCTTTGACGGCCAGAGTGTAATTATCCCAGTGGAGTTCCCGGGGTATCCATTTTGCCAGCATATCCAAAAGCTGAATAGGTGATTTAAGGGAAGTCACCGTCATATAAATATAGGGAAAAAGAAAAACAAAAGCGAAATCCAGAAGGATCAGGTAAACCAGGAGGTTGAACAGATTCCGGATAAAACCTTTTTTTATTTTCAGCCAGGCATAATGCCCGGTATTACTATTCAAGTTCATTATAAGCTCCTATTTCTCACCGGTTGTTACGACAAAACGTGAAAGAATAAAAAAGACCCCAACCACCAGAAGAAGACAGGCGGCAAAATAGATCCATCCCAACGCGGCACCATAACCGAATTTCAGCTTGTCAAAAGTCTGATAGACAATATAGTCCAGCAGATCATTGGTTCCGTCGGAAAATGAATCGATCAGTGTATACACCACATTCAGAACAATTACAGGAGACAGCATAGGCAGGGTAATTTTCCAGAACTCCTCCCACACGGATGCCCCGTCACAGCGTGCCGCCTCATAGAACGAATCGGGAATTCCCTGAAGACCGCTTAAAAACAGAATGATCTGAACACTGGAGCGCCAGAGTATAACGCTCAGGAAATTCAGGGTTTTCTGAACAATGCCTCCCAGTTCAGGTCCAAGATACAGAAGAATCACCTCCGGTATGGAAATACCGCTCTGCAGAGCTTCCGTGGGAGAGCCTGATCCGATCAGCTGACGCATAACGAATCCGGTACCAAGAAGCATAGGGAGGAAAAACATGGCTCTAAAAAGGCCTCTGGCTTTTATCTCTCTGTTCAGCAGGATGGCAAGCATAATAGAAAACACTGTAATCAGGGGTGTTTTAATAACGGTCTGCCAGATAACATTCCAGAATCGGGGAAGATATCCGGTATCTACAAAAAAGGCCTTGTAATAGTTCCGTCCGCCGATCCAGTGTGTTCTCATGGCCTGAATATTGGTCAGCTTGTTGAAACTGAGCCAGAGAGACTGAATCAGGGGCATGGCTAGAAAGAGCATGAACCCCAGAAGCCATACGGAGATAAACAGAAAACCGTTCAGAGACCGGCGCTGTTCCATTGTAAGTTTTTTCATTAGTTTGCTCCTCCTTCCGGTTTCACTACTAGGAAATCCCGCGGGGGAACCGTGATACCGTCGGCATTGAGAGAATCGCTGCCATAGTTGATATAGACTCTTGTACCGTCTTCATAGGTATTTCTGAATAACTGTTTCTCCAGTGCATCATGATTGAGGATCTGAAGATTGTGGAGGCCGGACATTTCATTGGCAATCCGTGCATAAACAGATGCCGCCGTGTCTGCCCATTTAGTGAATTCCGCATTATACAGCTCTGTGTAATCGGTTTTTCTCATAAGTCCGGGATCCTCCCAGGTTAACTGATAGTAAGGAGAATAACCGTACTCAACCCATTTCAGAACAGTCCACTGATGATCCCAGGAAAGGTTTCCGGGCAGAGCTGTTGTATAGGGAATCAGACCATGAACAGCCAGCTGAAAGAATGGAACAGACCGGTCACTGAAAAAATATCCGGTGTCTTTATAAGGTATATCCGTCAACCAGTCGGTATCGGCCAGTATATAGGCGTTTCCGCCGCTCACTCCGGCAGAAGGAAAGGTTTCCCTCGCATCTCCGGCCATGGACTGCCAGTTCCGAATGGAATCATTTCTCATGAACCTGCGGCTGTCTACATAGTCCATAAGAAGTCTTTTCCCTGCATCTTCAAAAAGGATTCCGGAAATTTCCGTATCTTCAAGATAGGGGATCAGGTCATCATTCAGGATTTTTCTGCTTTTCACAGGACTGATCAGGTACTTCTGGTTCATGGCGTCTGAAACAACCAGACCAACAGGATTTTTGACAGTATCGCCGTAGATTGAAAAACTGCCGTTATCCCTTCTGGCATCTATGGAATTCCATTGTAAAAACAGTGAACATCCGGCATCATTCAGGTAGGAACTGAAATCCTTCAGCCCCCCGAAGCCGCCGATTTTACGGTTAACAGGAACGGATACCGGCCAGGCTCCATATCCTTTTTTTTCCCATCCCATAAGGTTGACTGTCATCCCCTGCATATCACGGCTTAAAAGTCCGTCAACAATGACTTTGGCTGATTCGAAATCGGTCATAGGAATGATCCGGTCTGCAAGGATTCTCTGCTCCCGTATTCCCATAAGAAGTCCCAGAAAGAAATCAGGAGTCTCGGATACGCCTGTATTGCGGATTTTATTATTTTCAATCAGATAACTGCGGTAGGCGGAAGCCATTCCGCTGTAATTAGCCTGCTCATCTGCAAGAAAGAAATAATTCAGACTGCGGTCGCCGGCCACCCTCTCCTTGTCATATATCTCAACGACAGTATTAAGTGCCCGTGTGGTCCGTGCTACCACATTTGAACGTTTGATTTTGTATTTGTGTCTGTAGATAAAGCTGCTGCTGATCCGGTTTACCGGAATACGGTATCCCCCGGGGGCAAAATCAATCAGCATATCTCCGTCGCCTTCTGCGGCAACAGCCAGAAAAGCATTATTGTCCCTTTTGATTCCAAAAACAGGAAGCAGAGCCTGTTCCACCTCTTTTGACTGTTTCTCCTCCATATCCAGGACAGATTTTCCATAGACAAGAGCTTCATATTTCTGAACGTACTCTCCATGCTCTTCAGTAAAACTGTGGATCGCACCGCTTCCGTCAGGATACATGATATATCCGTTTTCACTGTCCGATGCAGCACCCCAGAAAGGGAGAACCGTCAGGCGGATGAGGCTGTTTGGCCCGTATTCTTCTACACTGTTTTCAGGTATAGAGAGGATCATAGTATTATCATCAATGCTTATCTCATAAGAGAAACGAATCTGAAGCGCAGTAAAATCTATTTCAAGAACAAGAGTCTCACCCCTGAGCCCAAAAGCTACACTGTGTTCTGTACCCGGAAGAGACTCGAAGTAGGAATTTTCATCATCAGGCTTGGAATAGAGAATATCCGCCAGGCTGCTGATTCTGCTGTCCCATTGAGCTCCCAGACCTGTTTCGGAAACCGGAGCTTTAAAGGCGGAGCTCCAGAAAAAAGCATTCCTTTTATCCAGAACTGCTATTTCAGGGGTATCCGTTTTGTAAAGCAGTATCAGGTTTTCGGACTCATCCGCGAGCTGAAACCCCTCGGGAAGATCAGCAGAAGAGAGAGACTCTGCGGCTCCAAGGCTGAAGAGTCCGCCCGCTGCTGCGAGTATCAATATCAAAACTGTTTTTTTAAAAATATTCATTAGAACCTTCTTTACTCGGAGAGTCGTATGACAATTTCAACGACCACATCTTTAATAAATTGATAAAACTGGTTTGTCAGAGTAATGGCTATTCCCACTGAAACCCAGATCAGCAGAATACCGAAAAAGCTGAGCCCTACGATAAATACCGTTTTCCAGAAGCCGTACTCATTGAGGACCTGAACATTCATGAATATCAGAATACCAATCCAGCTCCACATCAGGGAGTAGAGTGTATTTAGAAAAACCGCATCTCCCCCACTCAGTATCCGGCTGAGCAGAGTGAAGGGAATCACAAGTACAATAAACGGGAGCATGGAGTAAGATGAAGCTGTAAATGTTTCCCTGAATGTCATCTTTCCTTCCATAATGGTTGTCACTCCAAAACAGGCAATCATCCAGGAGACCAGTGGTACAACCATTTTAAACATTTCTGAACCCAAATTCGCATCTGAAGGATCCAGAGTCGCCAGAGGAAAGTGGGTAAGATGTATTTGCAGAACCCGGATGACCATAACCAGAGCCAGAAGAATGATTCCGGGAAGATATCCCCTTTCCTCACGCTCCTGTTTGATTCTGAGAAAGGCATCAACAGGGTGAAAAAGCAGCAGAAGTGCCAGTTCCAGATTTTTCATATTTCCATCCTTATCCTTGTATCATTTTCAGAAGAATTGAATCGGCTTTTCTTTTGGCCATTGCAAAAACTTTGACCAGTATCACCGAAAGGGCAATTACAATAAGAACTGCCGCAAAAAAGTAGTTACGAAACAGGCTCTTCCTGTATTCAGCAAAGGCTTCAGAGTATCCGCTTTTGTCCTCTGCATCCCTGTAACGGTCTACAGAAGCTTTCCAGTCTTCCTGTTTAAAACTGAGCTTGGCCATCGAACTGAGGGCAATATTGTAGTTGGGGTTAATATTAATAACCTGCTGCCAGGGTTCAAACGCTTCATCGTAGCGGCCCTGATACTGAAGACTTATTGCGTTATGGACCAGGGAAATAAACAGATTCGGCTTGAAAATCTGAAGGGTATTCAGCTCCCGGTCCAGAACGGCCAGTCTGCCGTCCTCAAGAATTGTGATACTGGATAGAGACTTGAAGCGGCCTCTAGTTTCACCGGGACCGCCGAAGACAGCCAGAAGTCTCCCTTCCTGATCATACTGATAGATTTTCTGGGTGGCCGAATCGATGGCAGTCACAATTCCCTTTTCATCAACAGTGACATCAGCAAACATGGGTACAACCTGCTCGCTCTTGTCCAGAGTCAGTTTTTCACCGAAATAGGAGTATGTACCGGTGGTAAATCCCATAAAGGAGCTGGTTTCCTGAATCATCCCGGTATAGGTATTGCTGCCGACGGCATTGATTCTTTTAATCTGGTCATGGGGAGTAAATACTGTTGTCGTATACAGAGAGCCGTCCTGACTCATATAGAAATTGGAGTGATAAGGAGGCAGTGCCTTTGCCAGCTGATTCTTCTGCTCTTTGGAGGCAAAGCGCCTGACCAGCGCCTGTTTCAGACTGAACTCCAGGCGGGTGGGAGCCAGATACCCCCGGAAACGGTTCATAGAATCCATAGTAATAAAACCATGATAATCATCCCGGTTCAAAATATAGAGAAATCCGAGGGAGTCCACAGCAACTTTCACAGGGCGGAAAGCATACTCCTCACTGAACAGCTGAGAATCGGGCTGAGTAAACTCCTCCACATATTCACCGCCGGGCCCCAGATGAAGGATACGGCCATTCTCAGTGTCTGCAATAAACATATCCCCGTCATCATCCACGAAGATGCCCCGGGGGCCGTTCATGGGAGAGTCATCGGGTCCGTAATAAGTTCCGGCAACTGAGAAATCAGAATTGAGTTTAACAATCCTGTGGTTTCCAGTATCTGCAATATACAGAGAACCATCGGAGGCAGCAAAAATATCTTCAGCCCCATTCAGAAAACCGGCACTGCCCAGATGAGTAAACGCTTCATCAACTGTATAGGTTCTGGGTATCCAGGAGTATTCCCATTTTTCATTAAATACATAGTCCAATTCAAAATCCGAAGCAAATAAACTTCCGATGCCCCGGAGAATCAGGAACGCCGTAAACAGAATTGCTTTATTTTTAAGTCTCATTATCTATCCCTTTACGCCTTGATTCCCGAGTAGGCCATGGTATCCATTACCTTCCTCTGCATGAACATGAAAATAATGATCGTCGGCATAGTTGTCAGAAATGTTGCTGCCGCCATAGCCCCCTGTCTGGCTACTGCCAGTCCGGCTCCTCCGTTGGAAATCAGCTGAAGAGCCAGAGGAAGAGTCTTCATAACCTGACTGGATGTGAAGATCAGCGCTGTAAAATAGTCATTCCAGTTGGAAACAAAGGAGAGCACAGCCAGAGTAGACCAGGCCGGAGCTGTCAGAGGCATGATAAATCTCCACCAGATACGCAGTTCCGTGGCCCCTTCGATCCGGGCAGCTTCCAGTATGGAATCAGGAACCTGTTCCATAAACTGCTTTATCAGAAACAGATTATACGCCACAGCCAGCTGAGGAATAATTAAAGCTCCGTATGTATCCAGCAATCCCAGTTTCTGAACGATCAGATATCTGGCGATCTGCGTTGTATGGGGAGAGAACATCAGAGCAGCAACAATGATATTGAAAAGAAATCCCGCTCCTGGTACTTCCAGCTTTACAAGGGCATATGCCGCCATGGAACTGATGATAACAGTACCGAACACGACAGCAGCAGAAACAAAAAGACTGTTGAAAATGTACCGTGAGAAAGGGACAATAGTTCCGTCCACGGCTCGAAACAGTTCACTGAAGTTCCTCAGGGTCGGTTTCTGAACCAGAAAACGGGGAGGAAACAGGAAGAGCTCATCAAGAGGTTTGAAAGCAGTACTTATCATGTACACAATGGGAAGCATGGTAAATGCAACAAGCGCTGTAACAAATATATAGGTGAGTCCCTGGTCCAGACTCAGTTTTCTTTTAATTTTATTTATCCAGATCATAAACAGGTCTCCTTTACATGTCCTTCGATGAGAAAACTTTCATGGCAAGACGTCCCAGGAGGAAGGTCATCAGAAACAGAACCACCGCTACACCCGATGAGTATCCCATATCAAAACGGATAAAGGCGTAATCATACATATGGGCGACAATGGTATGTCCTGCATAGTTCGGCGTCGGGAGTGCTCCGCAGACGGCAATAGTAATATCAAATACGGCAAAAGATCCGACAATGCTGTTCACCGCCCCGAAGAGGAGCTGGGGTTTCATGGATGGCAGTGTGATATACCACAACTCCTGGTATCGATTACGGAGTCCGTCCACCTTCCCGGCCTCATAGAGATAAGAGGGGATATTGGTGAATCCCGCAAGGAAGACAAGAAACCCTGTACCCATACTCATCCAGATCTGAACAAACATAATTACCGGCATGATTGTGGTTGTGTCCAGATTCCAGAGTACAGGCTCATGAATAATACCCCAGTCAATGAGCATGTTATTAAGAAGTCCGTAGCGGTCGGGTGAGAAGAAGTACATCCAGACAACTCCCATGGCAATACCGCTTGTAATGGATGGAGCATAAAAT
>JAQQAM010000277.1 GCA_028532905.1 Spirochaetales bacterium | reverse complement strand
ACGACGCTCTTCCGATCTCTGTTTTTCTTCATCAGAAGTCCAATGCCGTTGCGAAATCTGTCTATGACCTTGTTTTTCCAGTCCTGCATTACTGGCTGATTCCAATCCAGACTGCCGCAGGAGATTCCCGCATCACTGCCGGAGTTTAACCCCTTAAAGATGTGGGCAGAATGGAGCATAGTCTTTGTCGGCACACATCCTTCATTCAGACAGACTCCACCTAGTTCTTTTTTTTCAACAAGCATTACAGATTTACCTGCTGTGGCTGCTTCGACAGCGGCAATATACCCCCCGGGACCGGCTCCCAGTATAATAACGTCCCAATCTTGGACGATCTGACTTTTTTTCATCATTCCTCTCTTTGTATCCAGGATTTTTTGAAGTTACCTAAACCGGCTTTTTCTATCAAAATTCCTGCCTGCTGTTGTGCTGACTCCAAAATAGAAGTTTCTTTATCAATCACGCCTTCAGATAAAACTCTGTTACCGTGCACAAATACACTCTCGATTCCCTGTTTTCCGGCTGAATAGACAAGGGCAGCCACCGGATCATGCAGAGGCATACACCCCGAGTCCGATTTGGGATTGTAAATAAAGAAATCTGCCTCTTTACCAATTTCAAGCGATCCGATTCGGTCGTCCTGTCCTATCAGTCTGGCGCCCCGGATGGTAGCGGATTTAAGAGATTCATATGCCGGCATAACAGAAGGGTTGCGACTTTCCAGCTTATGGAGAAGGGATGCAATTTTCAGAGTCTCCAACATATCCTGATTATCATTACTGGCGGCACCATCACAGGCAAGAGCTACATTTATCCCCATCTCAAGCATGTCTGGAACCCGTGCCTGTCCTGATCCCAATATCATATTAGAAGCCGGACAGTGGGAGACACTGGATCCATACTCATATAATTGCTGCATGGATTTGTCTGTAAGATGAACAGCATGAACGGCTGAAAAATCCGGTCCCAGCACACCGCATTTTTCCAGAAAACTGACTGTATCGGTCCCGTATGTCTCCTGACAAAAAATATCATCGTCGAGCGTTTCCAAAACGTGCATTGTCACTGGAATATGAAGAGCATCAGCCATTCGTCTGGTATTCCTAAAGCCATCTTCTGACATATCCCAGATAATACAGGGAGCAATGGCAGTATTGATAAGAGGATTATTCCGGAAATGGGCTGTCAACTTTTCCACAGAGTAAAAAAACTGCTCTTCACTTTCAATGTATTTACTGGCTGATGAAGAGGGCAGTTTCTCGCCATTCGTTCTGGAACTGGCAATAACGCCCCGTACACCCAGATCCTTAAATGCTGCGCCTACCGCGAAATCCAGATTATTTTTGACATGACAATATTGAAAATCCACAATAGTTGTGGTTCCGGAATGAATATTGTCGCAGATTCCAGCTTTGGCAGCCATATACAGCATTTCTTCATCATAGTAAGGAAGTGCTTTTATAATAGAGGAATTCAACCACTCCAGAAGAGGGAGATCTCTGCCCAACCCTTTTAACAGGGATTGAAACAAATGAGCATGAGTTGAAATAAAACCGGGAACTATTATTTTACCGGAACAATCAATGACCTCCTCCGGAGAATACTGTTCCGACAGATCTTCTCTCATAACTCCCACATCCAGGATTTTTCCCTGACGAATACCAAGATATCCGCCGTCTATTTGACGGTCAGATTGATCCATGGTCAGAATGAAGGCATTTATGAGCAGCAAGTCCAGATGTATTTTCAAGATTCCGCCTTCGAGGCTTTCAGCTCAGCTGCTTTTTTTACATTATTCACCATCCCTCTAACGATTTCAGTCATGGCATGTTCATCAGTAGAAAAATAAAAATATTCCTCGAACCTGAGATTTGTTCCCCCATCATCAGTGGGACTGAGGTTATGAAGCCCTGCATAATTTTTCCCATCCGGAGAATAACCTTCATAGGCGTATCTTCGGGGGGAATCATAGTAAACAATTTCTTCATCCACAAACCAGGATGCACCACTGTCCGGATGATAAAGTTCCCAGCTGGTTTTTAACCCCAGTCCCTTTTCTATCTCAGAAGTAATCGTGACTTTCTTGACATTTTCCTCCAGCTCCACAAACAGCTGGAGATCTTCTACAACCGAGAAAACAACTTCCACAGGAGCATTAATATGTTCTTCAATAACGACATATAGATCATCTGCACTTCTTCGTACAGGCATTTTCATTTCCGCCATATCACCAGCCTTCCTTCTCTTCAATAATCTGCTTGAAACATTGCAGGAAACGAGCACCGTCAGCCCCGTCTACAGCTCTGTGGTCGGCGGTCAAAGTGCCATTCATATAACTCCGGACCACGGGCCTACCGTCACTGTCAGGAACCATTTTCTTCATAGAACCTCCCAATCCCAGGATTCCTACCTGTGGGGGATTCAGTACTGCTCTACAGGAACTGACACCGAAGGCGCCCAGGTTTGAAAGGGTGAATGTAGCCCCCGTGATGTGATCCATACTCAAACGTCTGCCTTCAAGTTCCTCCATTCGCAGTCTGATCTCTTCATGCAGTTCTTCAATACTTTTTTGATCCGCATCCCGGAGGGTTACAACCACCAGACCGTCAGGACCATCCAAAGCAAGACCCATATGTACTGCATCGGACATACCAAAACTCTCTCCTTGAATGATCCCGTTGAGTTTCGGATGCTTTTTGAGAGCTCTGGATAAATCGGAAACAATGAATGCTGTTAAAGAGAGATTCTTTCCATATGACTTCCTGTATTGCAGAAAGCCGTCCATAGAAATTTCTGTTGTGATATTGAAGCTTGGAACAGCCCATGCTTCTGTCATTTTCCGGCTGATAACCCTGCGGATGGCCGGCATTTTTTTCATTTTTATATTTTCATAATCATTCATATTTTTCTCCGGAGCGTACTATCCCGGTTTCAGCCGGCTGCACCGAGAAACCTGAGCAGAGCAGCTGTATCTTTGATTTTTTTAAAGACCTCCGGTTGCTCGGAAACAGCAACTGTATCGGTATTCTCAACAAGGATTTCGGCCGTATGTTCGGCATTCATATGATCAAAAATAAATTTCATGGTATCCCTGCAGGGACTGTACATATTGAACCAGCTCTGTGCAGCAGTCATAATAAAGATTCCTCTCTTTCTTTTGAAAGGATCTTTCATTTTTAAATGAAATGTATTGCTGAAACAGAATTGAAGTCGGCTTAAAAGGGAGAGTAAAGGTCCTGAAATCATTCCGAAATACATAGGAGAAGCAACAATAACATTATCTGCATCTCTAAGATCTTTATACATGTCCTGAACATCATCCTGAATACAGCAACCCTCTTTTTTATGACAGTACTCACAGTCATTACAGGGAGAAAAGCTTAATGAATAAGGATTGTAATAGACAAAATCTCCACCCATTTCCTTCTCTAATTCATTTACGACAGTCATGGTATGACCCTTCTTATTAGGGCTCCCCATCAATACAACAGTTTTCATATAATCCTCGATTTATCCTTTTATTGATCCATTGGTCACGCCTTTAATAATCCTCTTCTGAGCTATCAGATAAAACGTGATCATTGGTATGGTTGCCAGAAATATTGCAGTAATCCCCAAATGCCACTTATTGGCATAACGTCCAAAAAACAATGCCGTGGTCCCTATGGGTATTGTCTTTTTATAGGATGTGGTAATCAGGATCAAAGGCATAAGAAAATCATTCCAGATCCACAGAGCATTCAAAATAATTATGGTTGTTGTGATCGGTCCCAGGAGGGGGAGAATAATTGTAAAAAAAGTTCTAATAGGACCGGCTCCGTCAATACTGGCAGAATCCTCCAGTTCCCGGGGAACAGATTTTACTGCACCATGGTACAGAAATATGGCCAATGGAGATTGCAGAGCGATATAAACGATAATCATCCCGAAACGATTATCAATAAGAGAAAAATCCTTAAGCAGTTTCACAAGAGGAATCATGATGGCCTGGAAAGGTATTATCAAAACCAGAATGAAGTAAAGAATGAGAAAATGAGCTCCTTTACCTCCATTCCGCGAAAGCTTGTATCCGGCCATGGAACTGAATAATAGTATCCCAAGAACTGATACAACGGTAATGATCATACTGTTCATGAAAAGCTGTGGAAAGCCGGAAACTTTCCAGACTTCAATAAAATTATCAAAGTTAAATGAATCAGGAAACTTTTCTGTAAAAATAACAACACCGCGCAGATCTTTGAAGGAGTTGATTACAATAAAATATATGGGAATCAACCATAGAACAGCGACAAATATCATAATAAGACCAACAATTTTCTCATTCAGGGATTGTTTATTAATTCTCACATTTCCACCTCATTCTTTGCAGTTATTCGAAACTGGAAAATAGTGATTGCAATTATGATTACTGAAAGAATAACCGCTTTGGCAGAACCCAAACCATAATTGTTGAACTGATAAGCTTCTCTATAAACATTCAGCATAGCCAGTTCTGAGGCTCTTCCAGGGCCTCCTCCGGTCAGTGAAAAAACAAGGTCAAACATTTTCAGAGACCCTGATACATTCATAAAAACCCCTACCATAACTGTAGGAAGAATGACGGGAAGTTTGACTTTCCAGAATGTCTGCCATCCATTAGCGCCCTCCAGAGAGGCGGCTTCAATCAGTGATTCATTCACACTTTGAAGTGCTGCTATGTCAATAGTCATGACATAGCCGACTCCATACCATAGTGAGACCAGCAGAATAGAGAACAGAACTGTATCCGGATCTCCCAACCAGCTTCTGTCCAGAAATCCAAGACCCGTTGCCACTCCGAATTTTCCAATTATTTTTGTAAACATAACCTGCCAGATAAAGCCACAAATAACCATACTGATCACATTTGGGAGGAAAATGGCAGTTCTGATTTTATTGTTGTGTTTAAAGTTACTGACCAGGGCAGAAGCGAATAGCATAGCCAGAACATTGGTTAATACAACGTTAAAAAACGCAAGATAAAAGGTCCTTCCCAGAGAGGCAACAAAATCTGTATCGATACTGAGAGCAAAAATATAGTTTTTAAGCCCAACGAAGTTAAAATCTGAGTTAATAGCATCCCAGTCTGTAAAGGAGTAGACAATCCCGCTTATTATAGGTACGAAAAAGAACATGGTAAAAAGAATAAAAATTGGACCTACGAAAAAAAGCCAAAGGGCGGTCTCTTTTGTTTTTTTTGAATTTAAAATTATTTTCATTATGACTCTCAGTATCTTTTTATATTGCCGGAGAATATAAAAAAATATCCTCCGACACTGTCTTTGTTTGATTACTTGCTCATAGCTTCAAGCCATTTGGCATCCATTCTGTCCAATATAGCTTCTTTGGTGATGGTACCGCCCATATATTCCTGCATTGAAGAGGAGTGAACCATGAAGAACTCAGCGGGAAAACTGTTTTCATGATGGTTGAACATATACTCCCCGGCTTCAATGTATGACAGAGCGTCCGCAGTAACTGGATTTGGTTCGAATCCAATGCCATAAGGGTTGATTACAGCGAAATCTCTTGAGAAGATCTCACGTCCTTCAGGGCTGTTAATCATAAAATCAAAGAAGGTATCAACAGCATCTATATCAGATGATGCGCTGATGAGCCATGCCAGTTCCTGCTGTGTATAAAGATTGTTTTTTGTCTTGTCATTGGTGAAGGGAATGGGCATAAATCCCATTTTACTTTCCATATCGGGATTCATGGAAATAATTGAGTTATAAACCCAAAGGCCCTGACAGATCATGGCTCCATCACCCTCGGCGAACAATGCCATCTGTGTTGTATAATCGGCATCCAGTGGTCTGCTCTGAGTATTAGCAATATAGAGATCGATAAAATCAAACATCCCCATACCATAGTCATGAAAACTGGCTTCATTTGCCTGTCTTTTTGCATTCCACTCATAAGGAAAAACAGCATCAAGACCTGGCTTCCAGATCTGATTACCCATGGTCCAGCCATCCTTGGCACCTGCAATAAAAGGAGTAATTCCAGCAGCCTTCAGTTTTTCACAGGCTGCAGTCATTTCATCAAGTGTTCTTGGTACTGAAGTAATACCGGCTTTCTTATAAAGTTCCTTGTTGTAGACTATTCCGGCGGCAGTAGAGGAATTGACAACGGCATAAATATTACCATTTGAAAGAGTCAAAGCATTTTTTTCAGCTTCAGGAAGCTGCTTAACAACTTTCAGATTATCAACAGAAGTGATTTTTCCTGCTTTGGCCCATCGCATAACTTCAGCTTCACCTATATTGAATACAGTAAATGCATCTGGTAGTGTTCCGGCGGCATCACGAGCATAAAGAACAGTATCATATTCATTACCCATCAGCATTTCATGAACAAAATCAATATCGGGATGAGCCCTTTCAAATGCCTCCTCCAGATTTGCCATCCCTTCTGCAACATCATCCTTTGCATATAGGATATTAACGACCCTTTTTGTCTGTGCAGACTTGTCCTGTTGTCCACTGGCAAAAACCACAGACCCTGCCGTCAGCAGAATCAGAAAAGTGCAGATCATCTTTTTCATCATTTATTCCTCCAAAGAATAGAAATGAACGCGTATATGTTCGCGCGAACCCAAATATAAACAACTGCCAACGGCAGTAATTTCACCTAATGATACTCAACGATGTTCCTCAAATCAGAATGTTCTTTTGTTCCATCCCCACATTGTTCCGGAGACATTAGCAAATTCAATATAGATTCTTTCTGGACTAACCTTAAATAGTCCTTCAGCCATTGTACAGATTTTATCACTCAACACACTGGTAGCCTCATCCTGAAGACCTATACTCTTGAACTGGATGAATAATGCGGGATCATAGCTCTGTACAAAATAAATATCAGATTTACTATCAAACAGTATCATTACAGAATGTTCCGGTTTTGATAGAACATCTTTAGCTATCTGTACAAGACCCTTCTGAAAGTCTGATCGGACAGATTCTTCCAATTGGAAATTACTGGATACTGTAATACAAGGCATCTTAATCCCCGATTCCTGAACTGTGTGCGATCAGATACTGCTGATTCTCTTCATGTGGTGTACCGATAATCTCCGCCTTTGCTGGAAAGAAGGATTCGTCAAATAACCGGTCTGTTTCCATCAACCAGTCCAAATCAACAGCCTTCCATTGCTCCAGAGACTCCCAATAAATAAGAATTGTCAGAATCCCTGGCTTATCTGGATTGCTCCAAACTTCTTTTCTAATATATCCCGGCCATTTAGCCAGTCCTTTTGACCAAATCTCATGATCCAGTTCAATCCATCTGTCTACCTGATCAGGAGGATCAATTGATATAATAAGCTGTTCAACCGCTTCTGGTTTTGCTATTCTTTCCAGTTTCATTTTTTTCCTTTACTCCATACTTTTATTTTATTCTTACTTAATAACAATCAATATATACTCCCCAGATAACCCTCTGGTGTTCTGCCATAAACCATTTTATGCCGGAAATAAAAAAAGCTGGGACCGTGACTGTGAATCGAAAGCATTTCGGTATGGGGGTGAACTTTAGATGTATAGGGTGCCATACCATGCCCTAATCCGACAGCTTTCCCCCCAATGTAAACACAAGAATAATTCAAAGTTATTTCATCCAGCAGACCATCGCCCATCAGACTGTGACAGAACGAAGGAGATTCAACAATTGCCGTATCCATGCCCATCAGTTTTAGAATCTTCATAACAACATGTGCATTGGGTCCCGTCTCATCACCACTGATGATTACAGGTGTTTTGCTTCCCTTTTCATGAAGAAACTCATTTATGATTTTCTGATCATCTATATCATCAACATGAGCATAGGGACCAATCACATAATGATCCTGCTGCAGTCCTCTCTTAATAGAATTTAGACCTTTGACCGTAGAGTTAATCATTACCGGCTGATTTCGGAGCAGACTGTCTCCAAAAGGGATATCATCACCTGTCAGAGAACAGATTACAACCCAGGGAGCGGGGTTTTTTCCGGCCGCAACTCTTGCATCCTCAAGTCCCTGATCGAATAGACATACAAGGCCGTCCGGTTCCTTACAAAGAGTTCCGGCTCCTGCAAAACAGACATCAGCACTGGCCCTCATAAGATTGAGTATCCAGAAATCGGCAGTGGCCCCATCTGGATCCATTGCATTTGCCTGAGCGACAACCGGACCTGCAGGGTTGTCCAGATAAGCTATTTTTCCATCAATAGATGTTACAAAAGAAGCCATAGTATAGACTCTGTTTTCCGGAAAATCAGGAAAAGACAAATTGCCGAAAACACGAAGAGAGTCTTCGGTCTGCACAGCTGTATTGGGATAAGAGGCTACTTCATCATGCTCGAATATCTTATCCAGAAGGATTTTGTCATAGTCATATTTAATTTTTGGATACTCTTTTACCATTTAGATTATTCTCCACTTGTCAGAATACGGAATGAATCATCCACTTCAAGATTTGATTTTGTGGCTATATCAAAGCCAACAAAAGTGTTTTTATTTTCCGGGACAACACCATTCAGAATATAATTAAACATATACTTGCCAACCAGATATCCCTGGAAATAGGGTCTACTGTGAACTGCCATATCAACATATCCCCGGGAAATCAGAGCCATTATCTCATTATCCAAACCGTTTCCAACAAGTTTAATATTTTCTCGATTTCTACGTTCAATAGCCCGGGAAAGATATGTTATCTCGGTATTCGTATACATCCCGGTTAAATCCTTGTGTTCATCAAGTATACGGATGGCTTCTGCTTCGGAATCTTCAATGTTATCCAGATAGAGATTCTCAACAATTTTAATGTTCTGGAATTCCTTCATCTTATTCATAAAACCGGTATACCTGCATTTCAGTGCTTCAAATTCATTGAACGTATTAAATACTGCAATTTTCCCTTTTTGTCCCATCAGCATCGCCATAAGCTCAGCAGCAAGGGCTCCTCCGGCATTGGAATCTGAACCCACATAAAATAAGTTTTTTGAATGATCAACCTTTAAGTTTAATGAGCTTACAGGAACATTCTCAGGGACATATTTATCCAGGATTTCGTTGATCTCATTTTTCAGCATGGGCGATAGGATAAGTCCATCTACTTTTTCACCCGCCATAATCTCTCTGAGCTTGGACACCTGCTGTCCTGGATTGTCAGGTTTATGACTGTACACACTAATACTGAACCCGTAGTGACTATAATCCCTGGCCACAGCCTTTAAACCTGATTCGAGCTGCTCTGCAAATTCCTCGTTATAGGAAGCCAGAAAGCAGTGGACATGCCAGCCATTTTTTTTGGCAAGAGAACGAGCCCCCTGATTAGCTTTATATCCCATTTCAGTGGCCGTTTTCAGAATTTTAGCCTTCAGGTCAGCCTCGACATAACCCTTATTATTTAATGCCCTGGCAACAGTTGTTCTTGTAATATTCAGTTTCTTTGCAATGTCTTCCTGAGTGACTCTCTTCAAAAAAATACTCCTGACCACACATATGTTCTCGCGAACATATTTTTTAGGATAGACCCGTATATTTCAGTTGTCAATCAAAGTCATATTAAAACACTCTGAATGATTAAATATAACCTGAAATTTGTACATTCAGGCAATTTTCCAACAAAAATGTCGGAAACAACTATCCATCGAAGGTTTGACTTTCTATTATTTATTCAAATAGAAATGCCCCAATAATCCCTTCATACCCTTCACAAACTTTCACCAGCTGCTCCACTTCGATGTACTCATCCACCGTGTGAGCCAGGTTTTCCCGGGAGGGACCGAATCCGATAGTCGGTATTTTTGCCTCTCCGGCGTAGTGACTTCCGTTGGTACAAAAGGAGTAGGTTGTAATTTCAGGTTCAATACCTGCCGAGCGGATGCCCTTAAGAGCTGTCTGTACAAAGTCCGAACTTTCCGGGAAATACCATCCGGGGAAAAATCGTTCCCCTTCGATTGTAATTCCTGTATGGCATCGCTCTTTCCCTACTGCCAGAGAGACTTCCGCTTTAAACTCACTGTCCTCAGCCATCAGTTCTTCAACTATTTTCCTGATGGGAGTTAGAACGGAATCAGGTGTTTCTCCCACCAGCAGGCGGCGGTCGAATGTGGCCCGGCAGTAATCGGGAACTACAGAGGCTCCAGGATAAGGGAGAGACTTGATATCAGTTAGTTCCAGAATCCCCTTGCCCAGCTCCTCCTGATACTCACAGGGCAAGGCTTGAATCAGGGGAATCAGCTTTGCCATATCGTATACTGCATTTCTCCCCTTCTCGGGATTGGCGGAGTGGGCGTTTTTACCAAAGGTCTCAACCAGGATCTCCGCCCGGCCCCGCTGGCCGATTTTCAGATTCAGTTGTGATGCTTCACCGATAACAACAAGAGTGGGATTAAGGACCTCTGAAATTTTTCGGGCGGCAATTCCTTCAAAACATTCTTCATGGACCACACCGGCCACATGAACAGCACCGGAAAATTTCCCTCCCGTGCTTTTATAAAAAGAGGCTGCCGCCCAAAGCATGGCCGCAAAAGCCCCCTTCATATCGGAAGTCCCCCTGCCGTAGATCTTTCCGTCTTTCAGTTCAGCCGACCAGGGGTCCACAGACCACTGATCAGCCACAGCCGGAACAGTATCGATATGGGCATCGAAGAGTAACTCCTTTCCGGGACGGTCTCCCCGGATTGTGGCTATACAGTTGCCGTAACAATCCACTGAAAATTCTTCAAATCCCTGTTCATTCCAGAATTTCCGGGCGGCTTCAACAACACCCCCCTCCTCTCCGGAGTAACTTTTCTCTCGTATAAGGTTTCTACACAGATTTACTACACTGTCATTGGTCATGCTATTATCTCCTGTTTTATTCTTTATTTTGTCCTGATGACACAGCCGCAGCCCTTTTCCAGTACCCGGCCCTCCGCTGCGGCCTCTCTGCCGTTTACGAAGATATGTTTTATCCCATCAGGATGCTGTTTCGGATTGGTAAAACTTCCTACTTCTGCAATAGACTTCTGATCAAAAAGAACCAGATCTGCAGCAAAACCTTCCCGGACAAAGCCTCTGTTTTTCAGACCGAAAACCTCCGCACCTTTGCCGCTCATCTTTCTGATTCCCTCTTCCAATGAAAAAAGGCGGCGTTTGCCGACCATCTCTTCCAGAAAGCGGGGAAAGGCGCCATAGCTTCGGGGGTGGGGTGTTCCTGTGAGAAGACCATCGGTACAGAGATTGGCCTCCGGACGTTTTAGAAGGGCTTCCAGAACCTCCTCGTCTCCATAGATATCAATCATACCGGCTTCACACTCCTCCTCCAGAAGAATATCCAGTAGAATATCTCCCGGTGAGACGGAGCGCTTCGAGGCAATCTCACTCAGACTCTTTCCGCAGAGCTCCTGATTTTCTTCCGTTTTCACCGAGGAGAGAAAGATATTGTCAAAACCGGCAAAGTCCACAAAATTGTCCCATCCGGGAATTCCATTAATCAGATCTGTTTTGATCCTCTCCCGGGATTCCCAGTTCTTTAAATGTTCAAGGGTTTCCGGAAGCCCTCCGGTTTTAGTCCAGGGGGGAAGGAGAGCCGACAGGGATGTACTGCCGGCCATGTAGGGATACAAATCGTAACTCAGCCTGATCCCTTCACTTCCGGCCTTATCCAGCATTGCCAGAACTTCGGGAAGGAGCCTTCCGTTTTTAAATCCGCAGATTTTAAAATGAGAGATATGAAGAGGAACGCCGCTTTCCCGGGCAATTGTAAAAAGCTCTTCCATAGAATTCAGAATATCATCGGCCTCACTTCTCTGATGTACCACAAAGGGCCTTCCGAACTCTGCGGAGACCGAACAAAGCCTGATGAGCTCCCGGGTATCGGCAAAACTGCAGGGAGGATATATCAGACCCGTCGATAATCCGGCCCCTCCCTGCTCCAGTTCAGTCCTGAGAAGCGTTTCCATCTGAACAAGATCAGCCTCAACGGCGGGCTCTGATTTTCCGCCCATTACGGAATAGCGGATATTTCCATGGGGAACCAGATAAACCTTATTGCTTCCCTGTGGAGTCTTCTCAAGAGCCTTCAAGTATGATGCAGTAGAAACAAAATCGCCGGCCTTCAGGTCTTTCAGATCCGCCGCACCGTAGAATCCTTTCAGATAGGCGTTCCACTCTTCAAAGTCTCCCCGGCAGGGAGCGAGGGAGAGACCGTCCTGCCCCAGGACATCTGTGGTAATTCCCTGGAACAGTTTGGGAGTCACAACAGGATCTATCAGTGTTCTTATATCGTTATGGCTGTGGGTATCGATAAACCCCGGTGCTGCTGTCAGACCCGAGGCGTCAATCTCCCTTTCTGCGACAGGGAGAGACTCTCCCTGTCGTATTATATGTCTAATGTCTCCATCTTCCAGGTAAAGGGATCCCGTATAAGCGGGATTACCGCTGCCGTCGGCAATCAGGGCATCCCTGATAATGAGGGAAGAACTCATAGAAGAGGCCTCCAGAACTCTTCGGCACAGGCAGCCATCTCTTTTTTTACAGCGTCCCGGTCAAGAGTTGTAAGCTCCCGGTTCTCCATCAGAGCTTTTCCACCGCAGTAGACATGGGAGATATACTCTTTTTTACCGAAAACGATGATCTGGTCAAAAAGGTTTTCTTCCCGCAGAGGTGTTGGAAAAGAGGTATCCATACAGAAGAAATCGGCGTTTTTACCGCTTTCCAGAGTACCGCAATCCTCCCAACCCAGAGCTCTGGCGCCATATTCCGTAGCCATTCTGAAGATTTCTTTTGCCGGTAGAACAGAAGGATCTTCCTTAACGGCTTTATGGATCAAAAAAGCCATACGGATAGTGGTTAGAAAATCATTCTCATAGCCGTCTGTTCCAATGGATACGGGCAGTCCGGCCTCCAGCATTTCGGGAACAGGAGAGAACCCGCCTCCTACCTCACAATTGCTGACAGGCATATGGACTGGCCGGACGCTGTACTTCTTTAAAAGAGGGATTTCTGTTTCATCCACTTTTACACACTGGGAGGCCACCACCCTGGAAGAGAGGAGCCCCTCATTCTCATAATGATGTACCGGTCTTTTGCCGAAATGTTTTTGAGTGTAATCGGACTCGTAGCGACTTTCGGAAAGATGGAACTGCCATAGGGAATCCAGCTCTTCAGCCAAACAGGCCGCTTTCTTCATAAAATCAGGGGAGCAGGTGAAAGAAGTATGGGTACAAAAAGCTCCGGAGACCAGTGAACTGTGTTCCTTTGCCCAGCGGATCAGCTTTTCGTTTTCTTCCAGACAATACTGACCGTTCTCCTCATCGATCCGTTCACAGCTTTCCAGAGAGAGGACGGCCCTCATTCCGATTTGTTCTATAACCTTTGCCTGCTTTATCAGGGTACCGGGTTCACAGCGGGGTGCTTCCAGAGTATCACAGAAGCCGGTTACCCCCGATTCGATCAGTTCGGCGGCAGAAGCCCGGCTTGTGACCAGTACATCTTTGCATCGGATTCGATCCTCCATAAAGGGCCACCAGAATTTCCAGAGGAAATCCTCAAAATCCTTTATTTCCACATGTATGGGTATACCATGAGAAAGAAGTCCGTACTGATGCATATGAGCATTAATGAATCCGGGAGCCAGAACATGAAAGTGTCCTCCCTCTTCGGCCTCTCCCCTGCTACACATCTCCTCAAGCTCCATTCTGCTCCGGACGGCTGTTACCTTACCTCCGTCAACAAGAATTCCATAATCTTTATTTACAAGATCTGCAGACTGAATCAGCCAGTCCGCACTGTACACTATCATGATCAGATTCTCCTCAAACTTAAATTACCCGCTGTGTTTCTCAGGGGGAGCTGTGGATTCTCTGGAAACGACTTCCAGAGGCAATATGATCCTTGCCGGAGTTTTTTTCCTGTTTTGAATCCTCCTAATTATCAGCTCGGCAGCCTCTTCACCCATTCTGCTGTGTGGAAAATCCAGGGATGTGAGAGAAGGTGTGACAAAACGGGCCATGGGGGAGTTATCAAATCCCGCAACCGAAATATCAGAAGGGATATGCAGACCATACTCCTGAAAGCGGCGCATGGCGCCGATGGCGATCTGGTCGGATGAGGAAATAACAGCTCCCGGCAGTTCACCCTGTTTCAGAAGCCGGGCTGCCCCTTCATACCCCCCTTCCAGAGTCCAGGGACAATTAAGCAGATGATGACCGGGAGCCTTCAGTCCGAAGTCTTCCATGGTTCGTTTAAATAAATTCTTCCGCCTGACTCCGCCTTTGGTTTTATCACTTCCATACAGGAAGGCTATATCCCGGTGTCCCATTTCATAGAAGTACTGCACCAGATTCTGAAATCCCTGCCCTTCGTTACTGCTTAACTGATCCACAGGTATTCCTACTGCAGGAGGACCGGCCAGGACGAGGGGAAGATCTTCCGCCAGTCTGGTATAGTCTTCTTCTTCTCCATTACCGAAAATAACAATAACCCCGTCGATCATCTTTTTGGGGAGGGTTCTGTAGATAGTCAATTCCCGCTCCAGATCCTCTCTGGCATCAAAGAGCATAACCCCCATCCCTTTCTTTTCGAGCCTGTCCATGGCGGCATACACAATCCGAGCGTTCGCCTGGTTGGTAATATTGGGAACAATTATCCCTATCAGTCCCAGGCTGTCTGTGGCCAGCCCTCTTGCCAGTGGGCTGGGAGAATATTCCAGTTCCTCCATAACCTTGAGAACCCGCAGACGTTTATCCTCTTTGACCATTTCCGGATTGTTCATAACTCTGGAAACTGTTGAAACAGAGACTCCCGCTTTCCTGGCAACAGTATCTATGGTTTTCTTTTTGTCAGTACCGCCCATGACTTACTCCCGGGCTTCCCGTTCTGAGCTGTTCAGTTTCTCTGCTGCCAGCTGAACAGCCTTAAAAATTGTTTCATACCCTGTACAACGGCAGATATTCCCGGAAAGCCCGTTTTTAATATCCTGTTCATCAGGATTCGGAATTTCCTTCAGCAGAGAATAAGCGGACAGAACAAATCCGGGAGTACAGAATCCGCACTGAATGGCGCCAGCCTCTACAAAGGCCTCCTGAACCGGATGGAGTGGATGTACCGGAGAGCTAAGCCCTTCGATTGTTATAACCTCAGCACCCTCGGCTCGAAACGCCGGTGTTATGCAGGATTTTACAGACTTGCTGTCCAGTAGGACAGTACAGCAGCCGCATTCACCCGAACCGCAGCCTTCTTTGGTTCCCGAGAGACCAATATTGTCTCTCAGAACAGAAGAGAGACTGGCATCAGGAGAGCAGCTGACACAATAGTCTCTCCCATTGATTTTAAGATTCAATGTCAAAATGTTTACTGAAGCTGTACTCATTTTATCTCTCCTTTATCTTTTATGACTTTCATAAAACGGTATAAAAGAGTCTTCTGATATTCTGACAGAGGGTTCCCCTGCTTTTCCTGAAAATGAAACTCTTCCTTCAGGCAATCTATTAGCGGGACAAATGAACCGGCCAGTTTTTCTTCCAGAACCCGGAAACGGACGGCTCCCCGGGGCAGATTCCCCCCGGCTATGCGCAGGCCTGCCTCTTCACTGAACGACCAGCCGAGAACAAAAGGGGCAAAACAGAAGCCTTTACGTTCTCCCTCGCCCCAGTAATAACTTTTCTTTGCCGGAAGAGCCGGAAGAATCAGGGCGGAAATCAACTCATTTTTTTTCAGATTGTTGTGATAGGGCTGTTTCTGCAGAGTGTCCAGATCGACCTCCCGCATTCCGCCGGGAGAAACAATTTCGATTCTGGCTTCATGAAGGAGTAAAACCGGAAACAGATGGGATCCAGGCAGACATCCGGCCAGATGCCCCCCCACAGTCCCCTGATGCCGAATCTGGGAACAGGCGGAAGATCCGAGGGCTGTATGCAGCAGATTATAGCCCGCCTTCCCGGCAAGGAACTCCTGCAGCCGGCTCAGTTTCGTCAGTGCGCCGATTCTGAGTTCTCCATCCCGTTCTTCCAATTCCTTCAAATCGGAAAGGACATTGATATCAATAAGAGTAAGTCCGTCTTTTTTCAGAAATTTCTTTTTCAGACGGTGCATAATATCCGCACCTCCAGCCAGAGGACGAACAAAGCCTTCACTCTTTTCAATACAGTTAAAATACTCATCAAGAGATTCCGGTTTAAAATAATTCATCAGTCATCTCCTCCTTCAGCAGCAAAGGGGCGATCTCCTCCATCAGGAGAGGCAGTTTTCTCATTCGCAGCCCCGTGGCATGATACAGAGCATTGGACACTCCGGGAGCTGCCAGCTCCACTCCTACTTCACCAATCCCCTTGGCTCCGAAAGGACCCGTTGAAAAATCTTCTTCAAATATTTTCACATCAAATTCGGGGGCATCCGAAAGGAGAGGCATAAGATAGGAACCAAAACTGCTTGTCTCGACCCGCCCGTCAGGGGTTTTCAGATTTTCACAGAGAGCGTAACCAAGCCCCTGGGTATACCCCCCGATCAACTGTCCCCGGATAATATCAGGATTAACCGCCCGCCCCAGTTCGTAGGCAAGAGTTACTTTGGGTACAGTAATGGCACCTGTATAGGTATCCACCAGAATCTCGGTAAGAGAAAGGGCACTCAAATAGGAGGGATAACAGTTCCCCTCTCCTGTTTCAGGATCGATATGAACAACTCCTGGATTGAACCATCCCCGGCTGGAGAAACTCAGGCCCTTCTGATTGGTCAGCAGGGAAACTGCCTCTCCGAATTCCAGAACTCTGCCATCTTCACTTCTGAATTCTTCATTCTTCAGAGTGATCTTCTCCGGAGTGAGTTCCCAGTAGGTCGCCATGGCGTCCAGCAGCTGTTCCTTCAGACTTTCAGCAGCTCTCAGGATTCCCATACCGCCGGCAGAAAGTCCCCTGGAGGCCACAGTAGGACCCGCATCGGGAACGCAGGAAGTATCAGTCTCGGCCATCTGGATTCTATCCAGTCCGATTCCCAGAGCTTCAGCGGCCACCTGGGCATGGGCGGTACGCATCCCCTGCCCCATATCCACCATATCCGAGTGAATCAGAATCGAGCCGTCTTTCTCAAGAATGATGGAGGCGCCGCCCACATCGAATCCC
>JAQQAM010000276.1 GCA_028532905.1 Spirochaetales bacterium | reverse complement strand
TTTACCTCGAATTGATTTCATCAGGCTTCCGTCTCTGCTCTTGGATATGATGAGAGAGAGGATGATCAGCAGTCCTGTAAGGAGCTTCAGGTCGTTGGGGGTCAGGTTGATATAGTATCCGTAGTAACGGCCGTAGAACATGATGGCTTTGTACAGAATGGCTCCCAGCAGGGCTCTGAGGGTCAGGATCTGTATATTACTGGATCGGATCAGAAATTCTCCCAGCATAACCATGGCCAGGCCCGATACGACCACACCTGTTCCCATATTGACGTCGGCGAATCCCTGATACTGGGCAAAGAACGCTCCCGAAAGGGCGACCAGTCCGTTGGAGAGGCTGAGTCCGATAATCTTCATTGTTTCCGGATTGACTCCCAGGGTGATGACCATTTGCTCATTGTTTCCCATGGCTCCCAGGGAGAGTCCCATATCGGTCAGGAAAAACTGATCCAGCAGGACCTTGATCACAAAGTAGACAAGGAGAAACAGGACCACAAGAGCGGCTGTATAGGAGAGAAAAGAACCGGTCAGTTCGGTTACCATATCTATAACAGTTCTCACCTTCAGAAGGGGCAGGTTGGCTCTGTTGCCCAGTATCCTGATATTGATGGAGTAGAGCATGGTCATGGTGAGTATTCCGGCCAGAAGGTTGGGCACCTTAAGCTTATTGTGAATAAGAGCCGTTATTGTGCCGGCTCCGGCTCCCGCCAGAAAGGCGAGGAGAAGTGCAGGGAGGGGATGCATACCGGTCATCAGGCAGCTTCCGGCTGTCACCGCTCCCAGAGGAAAACTCCCGTCTACTGTCAGATCGGGGAAGTCCAGTATTCTGAAGGTGATAAAGACGGCCATCGCCAATATCCCGAATATGAGACCTTCCACTAAAATCCCTTCAATCATTATTACCTCTTTATGTTGATATATAAAAATATTGAAAAAAACAGGGACCGGAAGAGTTTTTCAACCGGTCCCTCTAAAATGATGCTTAGATCATTAATTTGCAAGCTACTGTTTTACAACTTCTCCGTTTTTAATAAGGGTTCCGGCTTTGGCTTCAAGATCGCCGGGGATGGAGATGCCGAGTTTCTCAGCCAGATCCATATTGATCAGCAGGTCAATATCTTCCACGCTGGTCATGAAACCGGTAGGAATGTCTGAGGTTTTCTTTCCCTGAAGGACTTCTACAGCCATTCTGCCGCAGGCTTTACCCATTTTGTAATAGTCGAATCCCCAGGCTACCAGAACTTCGTTGTCATAGGCGGATGTGGGGTCCGCAGACATAATGGGAATCCCTTTTCTGGTGGCCACATCTGAAACTCCGGAAAGGGCGGCAACAACTGTGTTGTCTGTACTGATATAGATGGCATCCACTTTGTCTACGATGGCTTGTGCCGCCTGCTTAACTTCGGATGAATTGGTTACTGTGGTTTCAATAAAGTCGATTCCCAGTTCTGCACTGGCTTCTTTGGCCATATTTGCCAGGGTGACGGCATTGGCTTCGCTGGAGGTATAGATATGTCCCAGTGTTTTGACTTCGGTGAGGCTCATGAGCAGTTTAATCTGATCTTTTACAGGGGTCATATCGGATATACCGGTGACGTTCATGCCTCCCTGATCGTAGCTGTCTACCAGGCCCGCATCAACAGGGTCTGTGACGGCTGAATACAGAACAGGAATGTCCTTCAGGGTGTTGGCAAGGGCCTGGGCTGTGGGAGTGGCAATACCGATGGCCAGATCCACTTTGTCGGCTTTGAATTTCTGGGCGATTGAGGAGGCAGTATTCATATCTCCATTGGCATTCTGATTGTCGAACTGGGCATCGGGATAGGTTTCCAGAATGACTTCCATGGCTCCCTGTTCCAGGGCATCCAGTGCAGGGTGAGCCACGATTTTGGTAATTCCGATTTTAAGAGGGGCAGCTTTTTCTTCGGTTACAGCGGCCTGTGCCGCTACTGACTTTTTACAGGATACTGTAAAAAGAGCTGTGAGCATGAGAATACTCATTAGGGTCATTGTTAATTTTTTCATCATTTTCTCCTGGTGTTCTTATTCGTAGAAACACTAGGTCTATTATTCCCATATTTACTATTTCTGTCAATAGAAACAGGAAAAATGATGAAATTCAGATTTCCTACATGTAACCTTTATATATTTTGCATTTTAAGAGAATATTAGTATATTAAATCATTATATGTAACTAACAGGAGTTTTGTATGAACCAGACTTTTACCGGTACCGGCAGCCAGCAGGCAGTTCAGGACCGTACCATAATGAAAAATGTATATCTCTGGATGACCGCCGGCCTTTTCCTAACGGCTGTTGTGGCCTGGGGATTTGCGGGAAGTCCTTTTTTCGCCTCCTATATCAGAAATCCTCTTCTTATGTTCGGTGTTATAATTGCTGAACTGATACTGGTATTCAGACTGTCCCGGAATATCGGGAATATGACTGTAGGCGCAGCGGTCGTTTCCTTTGGAGCCTATGCTGCTCTAAACGGGATTAATCTGTCTGCTATTTTTTATGTCTACCAGCTGGGCACCATTGTGAATGCCTTTTTTTCCACAGCGGCTCTTTTCGGATTTATGAGCCTCTGGGCTGTTACAACAAAAAGAGATCTCAGCGGTATGGGGCATTATCTGATGATGGGGCTGATCGGCCTGATCATCGCCTCTCTTGTGAACATGTTCTTAAGAAGCAGCGGTATGGATTATCTGATCTCCTTTGCGGGAGTGATCCTCTTTACAGGACTGACTGCCTACGACACACAGAAAATCAACATGATGAGCCGCAGTATGAGCCATTCTGTGAATGAAGAAGGGTTTATGAAACTCTCCATCCTGGGGGCTCTGACTCTGTACCTTGATTTCATCAATATGTTCATGTTCCTCCTCAGACTTCTGGGCAGAAGGGACTGATAATGGCTGTAGAGTCTCTTATTAATTACCTGGATCAGTCTCCCACGGCATTTCATGCTGTTGAAGAGGCTGTAAAGAGCCTGGCAGCTGCCGGATTCAAGGCCCTGGATGAAACCCTTAAATGGTCTTTAGAGGCGGATACGGGTTATTATGTTATCCGCAACGGCAGTTCTCTGATTGCCTTCCGGACAGGATCTGAACTGAAGGGTGAAACAGCTTTTCGAATTGTTACCGCCCATACTGACAGTCCGTCCTTCCGGTTAAAAGAAGGGGTTATTGTCAAGAAAAACGGCATGCTGACCGTGGGGGTTGAAGTCCTGGGGGGACCTATTTTCTCCACCTGGCTGGATAGAGATCTGGGAATTGCCGGGCGTGTTCTTGTGAAAGACGGTCAGGGGGGAACAGAGACTCTTCTGTATCACAATGACAAGCGTAAAGTGCTGATTCCCAATCCTCCAATACATCTGAACAGATCTGTCAACAAGGGGTTTGAGTATAATCCCCAGACTCACTTGAGCTGCATTCTTCAAAGCGGTTCACCTGAGGAGGACGGAACTGCCGGCAACCCTGAGGAGCCGGAAAGCCTGTATGAGCTGATTGCCGCAGATCTTAATATTGATGCACAGAGAATAGTCGATGCCGATCTGATTCTCTACGATACTCAGAAAGCTGCCCTGAGCGGATGGAAGGGTGAGTTCCTCTGTTCCGGCCGGATTGACAATCTGGCCATGTGCCATGCTTCCCTGGAGGCAATAACAGATGTAAAGGGGCAGTCTGCTGTAACCGTAGCGGCTCTGTTTGATAACGAAGAAACCGGCAGCCTTACACCCCATGGCGCGGACTCTTCATTTCTGGAACTGGTTCTGGAGAGAATTGTACTGGCGGCAGGGGGAAACAGAGAAAGCTTTATGCAGAGCTGTGCGTCTTCCTTTATTGTTTCAGCAGATGCTGCTCATGCCATTCATCCCAATTTTGCGGATCTTTATGACGAAGGCTTTACTCCCCTTATGAACCGAGGGCCGGCTGTAAAGAAGAATGCGGGCTGGAACTATGCCTCCACCGGAGATACTGCTGCCCGTTACAGGCTACTCTGTGAAAAAGCAGGAGTTCCTTCCCAGACGTATATCAATCGCTCTGACAGGCCCACAGGGAAGACTCTGGGGCCCCTGGCGGCAGCCCGTCTGGGGATTCCGGCGGTTGATGTGGGTAACCCTCTGTGGAGTATGCACAGCATCAGAGAAACGGTATCTTTGGAAGATCACGATTCCATGATTAAAAGCTTTATGGCCCATTATAAAGAGTTCTGACGGAGACACATGATTAAAAAACTGAATATTCTCATTGTTGCATTTATATTATTTCTGAGTACAGGCCTGTCTGCTCAAAACAGTTCAGCCGGTGTGGAGCCCCCCCGGCTCAGCGCTCTTTCGGCTCTCCTTGTGGACTATGATACCGGTCGTATTCTTTACGGAAAAAATCAGGATAAAAGAATCCCCCCTGCCTCCATGACGAAAGTGATGACCCTTCTGCTCTGCTACGATGCTATTGCCGCCGGTGAGCTGTCCAAAGACCAGATTGTCACGATCGATGAAAAGGGATCATCCTTTTCACGGCCTCCCTTTTCTTCTCTTATGCTTCTGGAAGAGGGGCAGGAAGTCTCGGTTCTGGATCTGATGAAGGGACTGGCCATTTCATCGGGAAATGATGCGGCCTATGCCATCGCCGGTCTTCTGGGTCCGGATCTCCGCTCTTTTATTGATAAAATGAATGAGCGGGCCTGGTCTCTGGGCATGGATTCAACTGTCTTTGTGGATCCCGACGGGTGGAGTAAATTCAATATGGTTACGGCTGAGGATTTTGCCCTGCTGGCCAGAGCCTATATTTCTCTGTACCCCGAAGCCCTGGAGGAGCTGCATTCCCAGGAGTTTATGGTCTATCCTCTGCCTCAGAATATGCCCGAGGGAAAAACCTTCCGGATTGAAGTTCCCCGCAAAAAAAGGAATACCAATCTACTGCTGGGACGAGTGGACGGTGTGGACGGTCTTAAAACCGGCTATATCGATGAATCGGGATTCAACTTTACAGGAACCGCCATACGGGACGGTCAGAGACTGATCAGCATTATTATGGGGATCAGAACAGATACCTATTATCAGGGACTCCAGCTCAGAGCGAAAGAATCGGAAATGCTTCTGGAGTACGGATTTTCCAATTTTTCCTATCATCCCTTTCCTGAAATACAGGTGGATGAAGTGAAAGCCTGGTATGGGGATGTACCTGCTGTGCTGCCAGTTCCTGAATATCCGGCTGAGATGGTTCTCTCCCGGGAAGAGCTGGAACGGATAGAAAGCCGGATCGCCCTTGCGGATGAGGTATTTGCTCCTCTCTCTGCCGGTACAAAGCTGGGATCAGTGGAATACTACCTGGACGGTGTGCTGCTGGACACAGGAGAGATCGTTCTGGCTGAAGATCTGAATCAGGGAGCCTGGTATAGTCGGCTGAGAGACTTTTTCACCCTGCAGTGGAGAGCTCTGAAAGAAGGTATGAACCGGAATTAATCTCCCGCAAGACGGGAGAGTTCCTCCCATCGGGCATACTTTTCTTCCAGTTCCTGCTTGAGAGCATCGTACTCAGCTGTCAGTGCCCCTGCTGATTCGGGATCGAATCCGGGGGCGGAAAAGGCAGCTTCCTTCTCCTCAATACGGCCTTCCAGATCAAGAATATACTCTTCCATCCCCTCATATTCGGTTTTTTCTTTATAGCTGAGTTTTCTTTCCCTCTGTATGACCTGCCGGTTTTCCTTTTTAGGCGCGGCGGCAGTCTCTGTGCTTTTCTGTTCACTGAGCAGGGCTTTGTACTCGCTGTAGGTTCCCGAGAATCCGTGAATCGTCCCGCTGGTATCGAAAACAAACTGAAAATCCGTAACCCTGTCCAGGAAATACCGGTCGTGGGATACAAGCATCAGGCAGCCGGGAAAGTCCATCAGGTAATCTTCCAGCATGGTCAGTGTCTGCAGGTCCAGATCGTTGGTAGGCTCATCGAAAAGGAGAAAGTTCGGATTGCTCAGAAGAATCCTGATCAGATAAAGTCGTCTCCGTTCACCGCCTGAAATATCTCCCAGAGGAGTATAGTACAGGGATTTGGGGAACAAGAAACGCTCCAGCAGCTGGGAGGGCGTCAGAATACTTCCGTCTGCCAGGGTAATCTTTTCTGCATGCTCATGGAGATATTCCATGACCTTCATATCGCTTTTCAGAACTGAACCGGTCTGATCAAAGTAACCGATATGGGTATTGATCCCCATGTCTATGCTCCCGGCTTCCGGTGTAAGAGCCCCGCTGATCAGATTCAGCAGGGTTGTTTTTCCCGAACCGTTAGGGCCAATCAGTCCAATCCGCTCACCCCTGCGGAACTGGTAGGTAAAAGGGTTGATGACTTTCTTCTCACCATAGGAGAACTCAATATTCTTCAGATGGAGAATCTTTTTTCCCAGGCGTCTGAAGCTGGAGCTGAACTCGGCGCTGCTCACGGCATCCCGGCTTTTCTCATCCATCAGATTGTAGAAATTGGCCGTCCGCTTTTTATCCTTACCCGCACGGGCTCTGGGGCCCCGGCTGATCCATTTCAGTTCCTGACGGAGAATGGACTCAATTCGGGCTTGCCGGCGGTTTTCAATATTCTGGCGCAGGGCTTTCTGGTCCAGGTAGCGGGAGTAGTTCCCTTTGTACTGGAATACCTGCTGTTCGTCGATCTCCAGTATCCTGTTGCATATGTTTTCCATAAAGTAGCGGTCATGGGTTACCAGAAGAAAGGCTTTGTCCGATTTCATCAGGTATTCCTGAAGCCATTCAATGGTGGGGATATCCAGGTGGTTGGTGGGCTCATCCAGAATCAGAAGATTGTAATCCTGACACAGAGCTCGTACCAGTGCGGCTTTTTTTACCATACCCCCGGAAAGGGATTTCATAGGCGCATTGAAATCGGTGATCTTCAACTCTGAGAGAAGTGATTTGATACGGCTTTCCAGCTCCCAGCAGTTCCATTTTTCCATCTGCTCCGTCAGAGTATGGAATTCTTCAAGGACAGCCTCATCCTGGGCATTCTCTTCCATCTTTCTGCTGCAGAGTTCGTAGTCCCGGACCAGCTCCATCTGTCTGCTGGGGTCCTTGAAAATAAAATCCAGTACCCTTTCTTCATCCGAAAAGGAGGGCTGCTGTTCCACACGGCTGATATAAAGCTCATTGTTCCTGGACACCTGTCCCTCATCGGCCTCGGAATCTCCGGTTAAAACGGAAATAAGGGATGATTTTCCGCAGCCGTTACTTCCGATCAGGGCAATTTTGTCTTCCGAATCTATGCCGAAAGAACTGCCGGCAACAAGATTATTGCCGCCTCTGTTTATACTTATATTGTCGATTGATATCAGATTCATAATTTTGAGAATGATTCTATCATGGAGGGTCTCAAAAGGACTAGTAAGGCCTTTAGATATGGACAAATCTTCTGCCAGGCATTAGAGTAGGACTCAAACTTAAACACACAGGAAATATTGAATGAATCAGGAACAGGTTAAGGAAAAATTACTTCAGATTGACAACACCGTTGTGGATTTCGATCTTGTCTTTTCCGGTAAAACCAGTAAGAAGGTCGATGGTCTGTATCATCCGGAGAAACAGGAAATCATAATCCATAATAAAAACTTTACAGATGACAATGCCCTTGTCTATACGGCAATTCACGAGTTTGCCCATCATATTCAGTTTACACAGCATGAGGGGCAGGTCACCATGCGCTCCCATACGGTGCTGTTCTGGGATATATTCCACAGACTCCTGAGCAAGGCGGAAGAGCTGGGAATCTATATCAATGTATTTGAGGAAGACAACCGCTTCAAGGAACTGACTTCAGAAATCAAGAGTAAGTATCTCTCTGTAAACGGCAAGGTTATGAAAGATTTCGGAAAGCTTTTGATACAGGCGCTGGATCTTTGCCAGCAGAACCATGCTATTTTTGAAGACTATGTCGACCGGGCACTGGGAATGAACAGAAACTCGGCCAAATCCATTATGAAAGTTTATGCCATGGATGTGGACCCTGAAATCGGTTACGAAAATATGAAAATCGTTTCCGGAGTGAAGGAACCCCAGAAACGGAAAGAGATGGAGCAGGCTTTCAAGGACGGACAGAGTCAGGATATGGTGAAGCAGGCGATCCGTCAGGAAAAACCGGAACCGGTGATGACTTTGAAGCGTCTTGAGTCTCAGAAGAAAAGGATTGAGAAGAGTATTCAGTCCATGCAGGTGAAACTGGCAGATCTGGAAATGCAGATTGAAGAGGCCAAGGTCGAGGAAGACGGCGAATAATATCAGCTGTCTTTGAGCCGGCAGAACTATGACGGAACAGAAAAAGGAGATGATTATGGATAAACCAAAGATAATAGGTATTTCCGGTGGCTCCGGGTCGGGGAAGACAACCATTGTCCGGAAAATTTCGGAATCCATTGAAGACTTTGTCTTTATTCCCCAGGATAATTACTATAAATCTGCCGAGTTTATTACCAACAGTAATATTACGGAGTTCAACTTTGATCATCCCAATGCCTTTGACAAGGATCTTATGATGCAGCATCTTACAGATCTGAAGAACGGCAAGGCCATACAGATGCCGAAGTATGATTTTGTCAAGCACAGAAGGATGGATGAAACTGTAGAGGTCACTCCCAAAAAAGTCATTATCTTTGAGGGGATCATGGTATTTTATGAAAAAGATATCCGTGACCTGATGGATCTGAAAATCTTTGTCGACACACCCGATGATATCCGTTTTATCCGGCGCCTTCAGAGGGATGTGAATGAGCGGGGGAGAACTCAGGAATCTGTTATCAAACAGTATATGGATGTGGTGCGTCCCGGTCATTTCGAGTTTATTGAACCAACCAAGAGCTATGCGGATATTATTATTCCTGAGGGCGGTATGAATATGAATGCCCTTCAGGTTCTCTCCGCCTTTATCAAAGAGACTGTGGAACGGAAATAATTCTTTTCCATGGCACAAAAAAAGAGCTGACCTCCGGGCCAGCTCTTTTTGTCTCCACATAAAACCGGAACTTTTATTTCAGAATATCCAGACCAGCTTCGTATCTGCTTTCCACTGCTCTGTCATAGGGGCGCTGTCCCTTATTGTTTCTGGCTTCTTTGTCCCCGCCTTTGTCAATAAGAACCTGCAGGGTTCCCACAGACGCTTTCATGGCAGCGGCAATATGAAGGGCTGTGTTGCCGTTATTGTCCCTGGCATTGATATTTTCCAGTGTCATAAAGGCATCCACATATTCTGAGCCTTTCCGTATGACCAGAGTCAGGGGAGAGGCATTGTTTTTATTGGTAGCGAATATATCGGCATTCAGATTAAACAGATACTCCACGGCTTCCGTATTGTCCACAATAACTGCTGCATGGAGAGGGGTATTCCCCTGATTGTCCCTTTTCTGAATGGAGCTGCCCTGGCTGACCAGAAGTTCCATAAGTGCCGGATTCCCGGAAATAATAGTTTCAAATAAAGGAGTCTTGCCGCTGTTGTCTCTTGTTTCTAGATCAGCACCCTGCTTGATCAGATAACTGCACATTTCAAAGTCTCCATTGATGACGGCTTCGTAGAAGGGAGATCGTCCCAGCAGGTTTTTGCGGTTCAGATCGGCACCGGAATCGATAAGAAGCTCTGCCAGGTTCAGGGAATTCCAGTAAACAATCTCATGCAAAGCCGTATTTCCGTTGTTGTCCGTCTTGTTAACATCCGCTCCGGCTCTCAGAAGTATTCCCGTGATCTGTACCGATCCTGTTTTTACCGCTTCGTGCAGTACAGTAGACCCGGTGAGACTCATGCGGTTTATATCGGCCCCTCTGTCGATAAGAACACGGACAATATCCGGTTTTTCCCAGAGAACCGCGTGGAAGAGGGGGGTGTAGTTCATGCTGTCTTTCTTTTCCAGTACCTGATCGATCAGAAAGGCATCCACAAAATCCGGTCCCTTATCAAAGGCCAGAGACAGGGGTGTTTCTCCCCGGTTGTTTTCAATATAAAAATCGCCGCCTTTCTTGAGAAACTCGGAAGTGAGAGTCGTGATCTCTTTTCGTACAGCCAGATGCATGGGGGTATCACCGGAATAGTTTCTTGTGTCGATTCCGGCACCGTTTTCCAGGAGAAAACGGTACACATCAGCATTCACACCCATCAGGACGGCCATATGAAGAGAGGTGTTTCCTTCATTATCCTGGGCATTTATATTGCTGCTGTCCATAAACCAGCTCAGTGTAGGGACACCCCGTGTCAGACTCATGCTGATAGGTGTTTCACTCAGGTTGTTTCTGGCAAAGATATCAGCTCCTCTCTGTAAAAGGAGGATGGCCACTTCAGAGTTTCCTCTGTCCACTGCTTCCATAAGAGGGGTATTGCCGTTTTTGTTCCGGCTTTCCAGCTGGGCACCGTAATCCAGAATATATTCAGCTGCTGTTCTCTCCTTGTTCAGTGTGACACTGAGGTGGAGTGCCGTATTGCCAAAGCTATTTTTGGCATTTACATCGGCTCCTGCAGAAAGGAGTATTCTGAGGATCTCTGTGTCATTGTCATGGGTCATGGCCATATGAAGAGGCACATTGCTGTTGTAGTCTGTTGCATTCACATCAGCCCCGGCATTGAGAAGCATGGTGACAATGTTTTTATATCCCCCCCGTACAGCACTGTGAAGAGCGGTATTGCCCGGTTTATCTCTGGCATCCAGATCCGCCCCTTCTTCCATAAGGAGGCTCAGCACACCTTCATGACCCTGTTCCGCTGCCAGATGGAGGGCTGTCTGACTGAAATCAAATCTGTAATTGATGTCGTTCTGGCTGTAGAGGGTGTGAAAATAGGCATATTTCTCATTTTCTGCTCTGAAAGATCCTGCTTTGACCAGAAGAGAGGCAATCTTAGCTTTGTCCCTGCTGATCCGGTCTTCATGGGCCATATCCAGGGGCAGTTTGCCGGCATTGTTTGTTATGTTGGGATTTCCTCCCATGGCCAGAATGTACTCAGCCGCATCAATATTGCCAGAAGCCGCGGCTTTATGGAGCAGGGTGCCCTCTGCAACGGTCCCGCTGTTGACATTCTGTTTTCTGACCATGGCTTTAATCAGGCTGATGTTACCGAAACCGCTTTCCACAGGGCTCTGACTGCTCTGATCTTTTACATAGATATCCGCACCGCCTTCCACCAGAACGGATACGGTTTCATCATGTCCCCCTGCCATAGCCAGATGGAGAGGAGTCTTTCCGTTGTTATCCAGGGCATCGGGATCAGCTTTCTGAAAAAGCAGGAGCCTGGCTATCTCGCTGTTCCCGGCCTGAGCTGCAACATGCAGAGCGGTCTGTCCGTCTGCATTGCGCTCATTTACATCAACATTTATTTTAAAGAGCTCTTCCAGCCCGGCCGTATTTCTGTTCTGAACCAGAGAATGAAGACTGTCATTACTATTCTCTTCCTCAATCTGAGGTTCCGGTTCTTCCACAACTTCCGGTGCAGTCATACACGATGTCAGTGACAGGATAAGTATCAGAGATAATCCAAACAGCTTTATACTCTTATTCATTGTTTTCCTTCTTATACATAGTTGTCCTTATTGTATAATCGGTTAATGTTAAACTGAATTTAATGGAAGCTGTCTTCTTTTTGTAGTTTTACGGGAGAATCTTTCTGAAATCATTGCTTCAGGCTTACAGGCAATGTTATTATTCATCTCCCTGTGTACACTGATTGCAGCTTGATCCTGTAAGGGGATATATTTTAAGGGCTGCGGGAACACGATAAAATACAGAAAAAGGAATGCTTCTTATGGGTAATAAAACGGATACGGAATCGGGTGATTTTCTCAAGAGTCTCGGTTTTCCGGAAATTAGAGTGCATCAGTCCTACGGCCATTTTGATTTTACAAAGCCCGGAAGAAGAATCCTTGTTATCGGTCCCATGGGCTCTGGTAAAACAGAGTATTCCGCCCGGATCTGGCGGGATGCCAGGGTGACTCTGGAAAAGTCGGATATTGTGGCCGATCTGACCCGTTCGGGAGAAGCCGACAGACGGAATGTTTTCTTTGTCCGGTCCGCCCTGGATGAAAAACGTTTTGAAGAGTATCCGGATGACGCTCTTGCCTACCGGGGCGGTTATGAACGGCTGGGAAACAACATTGCCAAAATCAGAAATTCCTTCGATCTTGAGAAACTGATTGATGATTTTCCTCAGATGGGAACCTGGATTATTGATGAAGCCTCCTTCTTTGATGAAAGGATGGCCTATGTTATCAAGAATGCATCGGAAAAAAGGGATCTTGTCTTTGTGTATCCCACTCTTATACTCAACTTCAGAAGAGATATCTTCAATTCCACAGCCCGTCTGCTGATTGAAACCGCTACTGATGTTTATCCTCTGACAGCCTACTGTGAGCATTCGGACTGTATTCAGGACAGTTTTTATACATACCGCTATTACTCCGTGAAGGGGCAGGAATGCCCTGCGCTCTATTTTGATCCTCTGATCATAATCGGGGGAGATATGAAAAAGGATGATCCCCGGGAGCCGAACTACTGCACCCGCTGTGACCATCACCATTTTCTCCCCGGTAAAGTCTATACCTATTTCACCCTTAAACCCCTGGGAGAAGCTGCGGCTGCAGGGAATCCGGAACCCCTGAGAAGAGAGTTGATCCATCTGGCAGAAAATGTAAAGGAGTCCCAGCTCTATGCCAGCATTCTGGATGAACAGGAGGAGGGGTTCAGCCATTCTCAGGTTATTATGAATTCTCTGAAAGTTCCCTGTATTGCCGAGAAAGCTCTTTTATACTTGTTTGTAGAGCAGAATCTGGTTTCAACAGATCTGTTTATTCAGCTGGCAGACGAACTGAAGCTGGATAAAGAATATCTGAGCAGCCGACTGGCAGACAACGGCCGCTCCATCAGGTGGTAGAATGGACTCTTTACGCACCCTGTATAAAACAGGAAACGGACCCTCCAGCAGTCATACTATGGGTCCTCAGAAAGCAGCAGCCTCTTTTTTTATATCCTATCCCGATGCGGATCTTTTCAGGGTCAGTCTTTACGGCAGTCTGGCTCTCACCGGCAAAGGGCATCTGACGGATCATATTATTACAGAGACCTTTGCTCCCCGGGATGTGGAAATTCTCTGGTATCCCGATGATGAAATGCCGGAACACCCCAACGGGATGAAAATGGAGGCTCTCAGAGAGGGCCGTTCCCTGGGACACTGGGAAGGGTACAGCATCGGCGGCGGTATTATCCGTACCTCCGGAGATGAGGACCAGGACAGTCCTCACAAGATCTATCCTCACTCCAGTATGAAAAAAATCCTCAAGCACTGCAGTAAACAGGGGCTGACCCTCTGGGAATATGTATACATGAATGAAGGAAAGGGAATCAGGGATTTTCTCCACTCGGTTCTTGAGGACATGATGGGGTCCATTGACGAGGGACTGCAGGAAGAGGGTGTGCTGCCGGGAGGGCTTTTCCTCAGCCGTAAATCGGCATCCTACAAGAAAAGAGCCTCCATGCTGGCTCAGCCTCTATCCACATCCGCCAGGCTGTTCTCCTATGCCCTGGCTGTGTCTGAAACCAATGCCGGCGGAGGAGTTGTGGTTACGGCGCCCACCTGCGGAGCCAGCGGTGTCCTGCCGGCTGTCCTGCGGTCTATGAAGGAGTCCTTCGATCTGAGTGAGGTTGACCTTCTCAGGGCTCTGGCAACCGCAGGGCTGATCGGTAATGTGGTCCGGACCAACGGTTCCATTTCCGGTGCCGAAGTCGGCTGTCAGGGGGAAGTGGGTGTCGCCTGCGCCATGGCGGCTGGTGCCGCTGCCCAGATGATGGGCGGAACTCCCAGACAGGTGGAATATGCAGCCGAAATGGGGTTGGAACACCATCTGGGTCTCACCTGTGATCCCGTAATGGGGCTGGTCCAGATTCCCTGTATTGAACGGAATGTGATGGGTGCCAGCCGGGCCATAGCCAGTGCCGAATATGCCATCCTCAGTGACGGCTCCCATAAAGTCGGGCTGGATGATGCCATTGCCACAATGACCCAGACAGGGCGGGATCTGATGAGCACATACAGAGAAACCTCTCTGGGCGGTCTGGCCAGTTTCTACGATGAAAATAACATGGATTAATGGAATCCATGAGGATAAATACACTAAAATTACCTGTATATATCAGGAAAGGATGAATTATGGAAAAGAAACTCTCAAAATACATTGATCATACGCTGCTGAAAGCTGCCGCCACTCCTTCTGAAATTGAAAAAGTCTGTGAGGAGGCTCTTGAATACGATTTTGCCTCGGTTTGTGTGAATGCCTGTTATACATCACTGGTTGCTGAGAAGCTCAAGGGGAGCACTGTTCTTCCCTGTGTGGTTGTCGGTTTTCCCCTGGGAGCCTGTCCCAGTGAAATCAAGGCTGCCGAAACAGCACAGGCTGTAAAAGAAGGTGCCGGTGAAGTGGATATGGTTATCAACGTCGGACAGATGAAGGCCGGCAACACGGATTATGTAAGAAAAGACATTAAGGCTGTTGTCGATGCCTCCGGATCGGCTGTGGTAAAAGTTATTCTGGAAAACTGTTATCTCAGTAAGGATGAGATCCGTCAGGCCTGTCTTCTGTCAGAAGAAGCGGGAGCCGATTTTGTAAAAACATCCACCGGATTCGGTACGGGAGGGGCTACTGTTGAAGATGTGGCTCTTATGAAAAAAACCGTTCCGGCCCTTCAGGTGAAGGCTGCCGGCGGAATCCGGGACAGAGAAACCGCACTGGCCATGATTGAAGCCGGCGCTGACCGGCTGGGCGCCAGTGCAGGAATCGCCATTGTAGAGGGGGATGCTGATGCGGGCAACAGTTCTGGTTATTGACAGTTTTGGAATCGGGGAACTGCCCGATGCTTCTGAATACGGAGACACAGGAGCTAATACAGCCCTGCATATTGCACAGGGAATGGGTGAATCCAGTCTGTGGCCCCATATGAAGGCCATGGGTCTGGGGAATGCCTCGGAGCTTCTGGGAAATTCTCTTCCCGGCTGTGAAGCAGTGGAAAACCCGTCATCAGTATACGGTGTGATGAAAGAAAAATCACCCGGAAAGGATACAACCACCGGGCATTGGGAAATGGCCGGTCTGGTTCTGGATAAGCCCTTCACCCAGTTCCCCAAGGAATATCCTTCATTCCCGGAAGATCTGGTACAGGCTTTTGTGGAACGGACGGGCTGCGGAGGTATTCTGGGGAACAAGGCCGCCAGCGGAACAGCTATCATAGAAGAGCTGGGCGCCGAGCATCTGGCAACCGGGTATCCCATCTGCTATACCTCTGCAGATTCAGTTTTCCAGATTGCCTGCCATATGTCTAAGTATTCTATTGAAGAGCTCTATAAAATGTGTGAAGTCGCCAGAGAACTCTGCGATCCTCTGGCGGTAGGCCGGGTTATCGCCAGACCCTTTGACGGACCGGCTGACGCTTTTTTCCGGACAAAAGAGAGGCATGACTATTCCATCGCTCTTCCGGGAGATTCACTGCTGGATCACCTTCAGAAAAACGGTGTGAAGACTGTGGCTGTCGGCAAGATCGGCTCCATATTCAATGAATCAGGGATTACCGAAAGCTTCCATGATGCCGGAAATACAGCCTGTATGGAAAGAACTGTCAAAGTTCTATCAGATAAGCCGGCAGAGAAAGAATTCGTCTTTGTGAACCTTGTGGACACGGATATGATATTCGGTCACCGCCGGGATGTGAAAGGGTACGGAGATGCCGTATCGGAAATCGATTCAGCTCTTCCGGGACTCATTGATTCCATGGATGAGGGGGATGTCCTGATAATTACGGGAGATCACGGTTGTGATCCCGCATTCAAGGGCACGGATCATACCAGAGAACATGTTCCTCTACTGTGGTACACAAAAGGCTCTGACGGAGGCTCAGCGGGCATCAGGGAAAGCTTTTCCGATATGGCCGCTTCTTTGTGCGCCTATTTTTCTGTTCCCCCCATGAAAAACGGAAAATCCTTTCTATGACCCTTATCCAGCTGATTCAATCCGGTGCCGATCCTCATCTTGTTAAAGAAGGGTTTCAGAAGCTTTGGATGGAATCGGCTGGAGATTTAAGTTCCCATGAGAGAGTCAAAAGGGCTCTGGATCATATTCAGACCGACAGGGTGCCCTTTGATTTCTGGGTCGTATCGGAAAACTGGACCAGACTCCTGGATTATTTCCATTTGAAATGCAAGGATGAGCTCCTGGACCTACTGGGCATAGACTGCCGGATCATCTCGCCCGAATACATCGGGCCTGTGCCGGAAACTCTGGAAGACGGTAGTTTCTACAGCGTCTTAGGCAGTATCCGCAAGGCTGTGCGTAATGAATACTCCGAGTATGAAGAATATGCCGCCTTTCCTCTGGCTGATGCCGGTTCCGTTGCCGGGGTGGAAACTTGGAATAAATGGCCACAGTCCTCCTGGTGGAACTGGGATTCTCTGAATCAGGCGGCAGAACGGGCCAACAGGCAGGACAAGCGGCATATCCGCTATGATATCGGAGGCATCTTCGAGTCAGCCTGGGGACTGTACGGCCTGGATAATTTTTTGATGGCACTCTATGAAAAACCTGAGATTCCCATGGCGATTATGGACTGCTATACGGAGCTTTTTATTGCCAATTTCAAATCAGCCATGTCTGCAGCCGGGGATGTGATTGATATGGTCTATACCTATGATGATGTGGCTGTTCAGGATGGACTTCTTATGTCTCCTGAGATGTGGAGAAAGTATATTCTTCCCTTCCATCAGAGACTGAACCGGGTCATTAAAGAGTACGACATAAAACTGATCTACCACTCCTGCGGGTCGGTCATTCCTCTGATCGACGCTTTTCGGGACGAGATGCATATTGATGTGCTGAATCCTCTGCAGCCTGCAGCCAGGGGGATGGATATGGGGATGATCAAGAACAGATGGGGAGATTCTATCGCCTTCCACGGAGGAGGTGATTTGCAGAAGACTCTTCCCTTCGGTTCAGTTGATGATGTACGGGGTGAAGTGGATTATCTGTGCCGGACCCTGGGGGCTGGAGGAGGATATATCTGTACTTCGGCTCATTATATTCAGGCGGATGTCCCTCTGGAGAATATTCTCGCTTTTTACTCTACAGACAGACTCGTATAACTGATCTTCATATTTCAGCTGAAAGGCTTTCAGCTGCCTTGTGCCGGGCTTCAATAAGCCTGCACCGGCGTCTGGAAAACAAAAAAAAGCTGTCCGAAGGACATCATCCTGTTTCGGACAGCTCATATGGGAACCTGAGTCCCGCATTATTTATCAATCTGTATCAGTTCTTCTCGTAGATTTTACCATCCGCAGAAGGAGCAACAGATTTACCTACAAACACAACCAGCAGGATCAGGGTAAGGATATAGGGCAGCATGCTCAGGAGCTGGGAGGAGACTTCAATCCCTGTCCGGGGCATAAAAACAACGATCGCCTGGGCAAAACCGAAGAGCAGACAGGCCCACATGGCACCCTGGGGTTTCCATTTACCGAAGATCATGGCCGCCAGTGCAATAAACCCCTGTCCGGAAATCAATGTAATTCTGAACTGGGATACAATGGCGACACTCACAGCAGCTCCTCCGAAACCGGCAAAGACTCCCGAGGCTATAACAGACATATATCTGATCTTATAAACATCGATACCCAGAGTGGCTGCGGCTTCAGGATGCTCACCGACCGATCTGATTCTCAGTCCCAGTTTTGTCTTATACAGAACAAACCAGACCACCAGAACCAGGAAAAAGGCCAGATACACGGTGGAGTACCGGTTTAAAATGACATCAAAGAAAGAGTTCTGGGGAAACAGCCCGTTCAGAGGGCGTGAAATCTTCTCATCCAGGGGAAGGGGAAGTGTCATGGCGGCACCGTCAAACATAAGACGGCTCAGGAGCAGGGCAAAACCGGGACCCAGGAAGTTGATGGCGATCCCCGATACAACCTGATCGGCAGTAAAACTGATACAGGCTACCGCATGAAGCAGGCCGAACAGGCCGCCCACAACACCGGCAGCCAGAAATCCGATCCAGCCGCTGTGGGTATAATATCCGATGGCCGCCCCGATAAAGGCACCCATAAACATAATCCCTTCCAGTCCGATATTTACAACACCGGAGTTTTCAGAGATGGTTCCTCCCAGGGAGGTATAGATCAGGGGAGTGGCATACATGAGTGTGGTCCCCAGTAAAAAGGCTATACTTTCAAGCAGCATTATTCAGCCTCCTTTTTCTTGGTGATTTTCATCATTCTTATCAGCTTGGGCATGGCGATAAACAGTACTATTGTTCCCATGATAATGCTGATGATTTCATAGGGGGCGCCGATTCTGGGCTGTATTTTAGACCCTCCGTATTTCAGGGCACCGTAGAAAAGTCCAGCCAGAACACATCCTATTGGATTGTTGGCTCCGATCAGAGCAACTGAGATCCCCTCAAAACCGTAGCCTTCCATGGCTGCCAGAGCCGATGCTTCCCGGGTAAAACCTGTAACCTGTACGGCACCTGCCAGTCCGGAGAGACCTCCGGCAATGGCCATGGAGCTGATCATGCTGGATTTTATATTGATGCCGCCGAACTCGGCTGCGTCTTTGTTGAATCCTACTGCTTTCAGACTGTATCCCAGGGTTGTTTTATTGAGAATCAGCAGAACGAGAACAGCCGCCAGGATGGCAATCAGAAAACCGGCATTGGCGGGAGTTCTGAAAATATCATTGAAAAAGGGGTGGGCTTTCCGGAAGGCCTGGCCATCGGGACTTTTTTTCCACACATCAAAGAAGATGATCTTGGCTGAATCCAGAATTTTGTTTGTGGCCTCAGAACCGGGACGCTTAATCTTCTCGTTCAATACAAAGAAATTATTCAGATACAGGGCGATCCAGTTGAGCATTATGGTGGAGATAACTTCATTCACACCGAACCGGGCTTTCAGGTAGCCGGCTATGCTTCCCCAGAGGGACCCCGCTGTAATACTGCAGATCAGCACAAAGGGAATATGGAGCAGAGTGGGCATGGGGACATAATATCCCACAAGAGCCGCTGTCAGAGCGCCTACAATATACTGCCCTTCGGCACCAATATTGAACAGACCGGTTTTGAAGGCAAAAGCCACAGACAGACCGGTCAGGATAATGGGTGTGGCGTAGATGATTGTCCAGGACAGATAACGGACGGAACCGAATATACCGTTCAGCATAACGCTGTAGGCTTCTATGGGGTTGTATCCGATAAACAGGAGGATCAGAGCTCCCACAAAAAGTCCGAGGAGGATTGAAATCAGCGTTATTCCCAGTGCTGAGTTTTTCAATGGGTTTTTCATGAGTTGCTTCCTCCTGCCATCATCAGTCCGATTTCGTTTTCATCGGCCCCTTCGGCCTTAACTTCTCCCACAATCTTTCCTTCATAAATTACTCCGATCCTGTCGGACACATTGATGACCTCATCCAGTTCCAGTGAAATGAGCAGAACCGCCTTTCCCTTGTCTCTCTGAGCCACCAGTGCCTTATGAACATATTCAATAGCACCCACATCCAGACCGCGCGTGGGCTGTACTGCAATCAGCAGGTCGGGATTGTTTGAGATCTCCCTGGCAATGATAACCTTCTGCTGATTACCGCCGGACAGAGAACCGGAAATGTAGTTCTCATCATCCGGTCTGACATCAAACTCCTTAACCAGTTTGCGTGCATATTCCCTGATGGCAGGAAAATTAAGCCATCCCTTTCTGGAGAAAGGGGCTTTCTTATAATTTTCGATGATTATATTTTCGGCGATGGAATATTCCAGTACCAGACCCCGTTTCTGCCTGTCCTGGGGGATGGTGGACACCTTATGATCAAGAATACCTCTCGGATTCAGGCCCAGAATGTTGTTCCCGTTGACAAGAACTTCGCCGGATTCCGCCTTCCGTATCCCGGTCAGTGCATCAACCAGCTCATTCTGGCCGTTGCCGTCTACACCGGCAATCCCCAGAATTTCTCCCCGTCTGACTTTCAGACTGAGACCTTCCACAGCAGGAATATCCCTGTTGTCTTTAACATGGAGATCATTCACTTCCAGTACGATGTCACCGGGTTCTGATTCTTCCTTGTCGACCTTGAAGGAGACTTCCCGTCCGACCATCATGGATGCCAGGTCGGATTCACTTACATCTGCAACCTTGACGGTGTCGATCTTCTTTCCTCTTCTGATAATGGTACAGAAGTCGGCAACATCCTTAATCTCTTTCAGTTTATGAGTAATAATGATTATGGTTTTGCCCTGATCAGTCAGATTATTGATGATCTTGATCAGGTCGAGGATCTCCTGGGGAGTCAGTACGGCAGTAGGCTCGTCCAGAATGAGAATATCCGCTCCTCTGTAGAGGGTTTTAAGAATCTCGACTCTCTGCTGCATTCCGACAGTAATATCCTGTATACAGGCTGTTGGATCGATGGTCAGTCCGTAGCGTTCGGATAATTCCATGACTTCTTTCGTTGCCCGTTCCATATCCAGAACACCGTGTTTGTGGGTTTCTTTACCCAGAATAATATTTTCAACAACTGTGAAAGGTTTGATAAGCATAAAATGCTGATGCACCATACCGATACCATGTCCGATGGCAACATTCGGCGTATCCATAACGACCTTTTCACCATTGATGAAAATATCCCCTGATGTGGGGTGGTACAGACCGTACAGAGAGTTTACCAGAGTCGTTTTACCGGCACCGTTTTCACCGAGAAGGGCATGAACTTCTCCTTTATGAACGGTCAGGTCAATATTGTCATTGGCTACAAGGGAACCGAATTTCTGGGTGATCCCTTTCATCTCAACTGCGATCTGGTCGAAATCATAATTATTCAAAGACTTCCCTCCAGAAAAGAATTGACCCCGCCGGAGGCAGGGTCATTTAAATTAACTTAATTGTAAGCTGATTATTTTAAATCAACAACTTTATAAGCAGCCAGTGTATCGGCTGTATTGGGAACTACAAATTCACCGGCAATGATTTTCTTCTCAAGCATTTCAACTTCAGCAAGAATGTCGGCGGGGACGTGCTTTGAGCTAGTGGGAGCAATTCCAACACCGCCTTCAGCCAGACCGTAAGCTACAGTGGTACCGCCGGGGAAGTTTCCTTCGGCCAGTTCCTTGGACAGATTGTAGATACCGTTGTCAACTCTCTTCATGGCAGAGGTCAGCACGTTATCGGGAGCCAGATCATTCTGGTCTCTGTCAACACCGATAGCCCATTTGCCCTGCTCTTTGGCAGCTTCAATCAGACCGTTTCCAACACCGCCGGCGGCGTGGAAGATAATGTCTGCACCCTGCTGGTACATGGAGTTGGCAATAGATTTACCCTTGGCAGCGTCTGTAAAAGACTCGGCATACTGAGTAAATACTTCGATGTCGGCTCCAGCCTGTTTAACACCGGCTTTGAAACCATATTCAAACTCTTCGATAAGGAAGAACTTGATACCACCGATAAATCCGACTTTACCTGTCTGAGTCATTCTACCGGCAATATAACCAACCAGATAGGATGCCTGTTCTGCTTCGAAAACAACACCAACCAGGTTGGAGGGAGTATCTTCATAAGCATTGTCAATGATAGCGTAGTACTGATCAGGATTGTTCTGAGCGGCTTCGAGAATAGCGTCAGCCATCATAAATCCGATTCCCCAGATCAGATCGTTGCCATCATCCAGAACACTTTCCATGTTGGGCATATAGTCTGCATTCTGTTTTGATTCCTTGTAGGATACATTGATGTCAAGGTCTTTCTGTGCTTTCTGCAGGCCTTCCCAGGCTGACTGGTTGAAGGACTGATCGTTCACTCCGCCGACGTCAGTAACCATTACTACAGAAGTTTTTACAACTTCCATGGGTTTTTCTTCGGCAGGTGCAGCAACTTCGGCTTTCTGTTTGTTGCATCCAACCAGTGTCAGAGCAAAAACCACTGCTAATAGAATAGACAGTTTTTTCATACATTCTCCTTAAAGATGATTCATAGAATTCTAAATTCTAGGTTAAGATTCAAATGGTAGAGTGTCAAGTTGAAATAGGAAAAGTAAGACCTTTTATCAGCTGAAGACAGTATTGAGCACCAGATTGTAGCACTTTATCTTTACATACCCTTATGCTTTCTATATATTGTTTCAAGACTTTAAAAATGGAATATTTTAAATGAACAAATTTTCAGATAATGTATATAAAAAATTAACACTGATCCTATTATTACTTTTACTGATTTATCCCTTTTCTTCTTGTAAATCCACTGAGCCCTCAGACCCTGAGGCATCAGAAGAAGAATTCTATTTGAACCGTCCGAAAATTATTGTGGAGACTCCTATTTCCAGGCTTCCCTATACACTGAAATGGGAAGGAAACAGAATGATCCGCTCCTATGAAGTGCAGATGGCTTCTGACAGAAATTTCACTGAATCAAGACAGAGCTGGACAACTAAAGAAGGGTTTCTGAAAATTGAAGAATTGAAAACGGATACCGTATATATCCGGATCCGCTCCCACTTTGATTCGGAAAGCAGCAGATGGAGTGAAATTCTGGAACTGTCTTTAAAAGATGATGAACTGCAGATCAAACGGATCAGAAAATAGCATTCTCATTCAACAGTAAAGCACCCAGGTTCCCGCAGGGCCGGGGTAAATGCCGGTTAAAAATTCTGGATTAAGGCCCGGTTAAAAGCGTTCTGAACTATATTGATATTTTCCCGTAACCCTCTATACTGGTTTCATGACAAATATTAAAGAAACAGCAGGTCTGCTTTCTCTCAGGGAACAGACCGTCTCTACCGTACTGGAAATGGCGGCAGAAGGGGCGACAGTCCCTTTTATGGCCCGCTACAGAAAAGAAAAAACCGGCAATCTGGATGAGGTGGTCATCTCATCCATTATCAAAACATATGAACAGCTCCAGGAACTGGATAAACGGCGCGGCACCATTCTAAAATCCATTGAATCCCAGGGAAAGCTCACTGAACAGCTAAAACAACAGATTCAAGAGTGCAGGGATCCTGCTGTACTGGAAGACCTGTATCTACCTTATAAACAAAAGCGGAAAACCAGAGGAATGGCGGCAGTGGAAAAGGGGCTTCAACCCCTGGCTGATCTGATTCTGAATAATACTGATCCGGCCCGTATTGAAAAAACTAAATTTTACGGGTCTGAGGGACAGGCCGAGAGCTGGGATGAAGCCCTGCAGGGTGCTTCTGATATTCTGGCGGACCTTATGAATGAAGACAGCTCTGTCCGTCAGAATATGCGTCAGCTGTTCAAAGAGAAATCTCTTTTATTCAGTAAGCCTGTCAAAGGCAAAGAAGAGGAAGGACAGAAATACAGGGACTATTTCAACCGGGAAGAGATCTCAGCCAGAACGCCGTCGCACAGAATTCTGGCCATGTACAGAGGGGCGGAAGAGGGATATCTCAAACTGAAAATCAGACCTGAAGAGGATCGGGCTATGAGCACTCTTCACCGGTCCAGCCCTGTACACAGCAGAAGATGGGATGGTTTCGTTGAAGATCTCGAGAAGGACTGCTATAAGCGTCTTCTGGCACCCAGTCTGGAAACTGAACAGAAAAAGAATCTGAAAGAAGAAGCGGACCGTGAGGCTATTCGTGTGTTCGCTGAGAATCTGAGGGTCCTGCTGATGGAACCTCCTCTGGGGCAGAAAGCCACTCTGGCTATTGACCCGGGCTTGCGAACGGGCTGTAAGCTTGTCTGTCTCAGTCCCGAAGGGAAGCTTCTGGCTCATGATGTGATCTATCCTCTTCAGCCCCATGGCAAAACAGATGATGCAATGGGCAAAATCAGAAAGTATGTTAACGAGTTCGGCATTGAGTCTGTGGCGGTCGGCAATGGTACGGGAGGACGGGAGACGCAGCAGTTCTGTTTGTCTCTGGATTGTCTGAAAGAAATCCCCGTGGTTCTGGTGAATGAGAGTGGCGCTTCAATATACTCTGCTTCCGAAACCGCCCGAAAGGAGTTTCCCGATTATGATCTGACTGTCCGGGGAGCCGTGTCCATCGGCCGCAGGCTGATGGATCCTCTGGCGGAACTTGTGAAGCTGGATCCTTCGTCCATTGGTGTGGGACAGTATCAGCATGATGTGAACCAGAAACTTCTTAAGGAGGCTCTGGATGAGGTGGTCATGCTTTGTGTCAACTCTGTGGGTGTTGAGCTCAATACGGCCAGTGAACAGCTTCTATCCTATGTTTCCGGTCTGAATGCCAGGACAGCTGCTGCCATTGTGGCCTACAGGGATGAAAACGGGGCTTTCAAATCCCGAAATGATCTGAAAAAAGTTAAGGGTGTAGGAGCCAAGTGCTTTGAACAGGCCTCGGGTTTTCTGCGGATCAGAAACGGAAAGAACCCTCTGGATAATACGGGGATCCATCCTGAACAGTATCCCTTTATTAAAGAGCTGAGTACCAGACTCGGTATTTCGATTGATAATCTTCTCAAGACTCCGGAAGCGGTGGAAAGCCTTCCCCTTGAACAGTTTGTCGAGGAAAACCGGGGAATGGAAACCCTCCGGGATATTATTGATGAACTGAAGCAGCCCGGCCGGGACCCCCGGGAGGAGTTCAGCTTTTTTGAGTTTGAGAAGGATGTCAACTCCATAGAGGATCTTCAGGAAGAGATGATTCTCCCCGGTATTGTAACCAATGTCACCGCATTCGGAGCCTTTGTGGATATTGGTGTTCATCAGGATGGGCTTGTTCATATCAGCCAGCTGGCCGACCGCTATGTGTCTTCCCCCTCGGATATTGTGAAAGTGGCACAGAAGGTTAAAGTGAAGATTCTGGATGTGGATATCCCCAGAAAACGAATTTCCTGTTCCATGCGCGGTATTGATCAGAACTGATGTTCCGGATGAAAAACTCACCATGGATTGCCTTGCGGCTTCTGCTTATGTATCTTTATACTGTCAATTCTAAAATAAAATAACCGGCATCCCCTGCCGGTAGGAGATGTGATGATTCTTTTTATGTTTAAAAAAGCCTTCTGGGATGCCTGGGATAATATGGGACGGCTGCTGCTGCTGAATTTTGTCTGGTTGCTGCTGGCGGCCATCCCGGTATTTGTTCCCAGAGCTCTGGCCTCCATACCAGTGTTGAGTATATCTCTTCTGGTTGTAAGTGTTTTACTGATTTTTGTGTATACGGGCGCTGTTTCTGCTTATGTACGGGACATCATCCATTATAATTCTCCTGATCTGAAGGATATTATCGGGCATCTGAAGGGTAGCTGGAAGAAAAGCCTTGTCCTGGGAGTGGCTGTTATCTTCTTTTATTTTGTCTGTGCCACGGGGTTTCAGTTTTATTCGGCTATGGGAAATGCTGTAGGACTGATCGGTATGGCCTTTCTGTTCTGGATCTGTGTTATTGTATCAATCACACTGGTATTCTTTTTTCCGGTTATGAATAATCTGGACAAGGATCTGAAAAAGATTGTGAAAAAAAGCTTTATTCTCTTTTTTGACAATACAGGAGCTGCCATTGCCATGTCTCTGGGGATTCTGGTCAATGCGGTCATTTCATTGGCCCTCGCTTTCATACTTCCGGGAATCGGCGGAATCCTTGTTCTGCAGGAATCGGGAATGAAGCTGCTGCTGATGAAATATGATTATCTTGAAGAAAATCCGGATGCGGACAGAAAGAAAATACCCTGGAATGCTCTGATCAGAGATGAACGGGAAAAAGTAGGGAAAAGAACACTGAAAGGTACAATTTTCCCCTGGAAAGACTGATGCAGACTGATCTGTCACTGATACATCATTAATACAGATCCATATTAATAAAGAAAGGCTGCTGTTCCTGTAAGGAGTGATACACTCCGGCGGAACGCAGCCTTTTTTATTTTCCCCTTCACAGTTTGGTTCGAATTAAACTGCCAACGTTCTGAAGGTCCTCCTCCCCGGAGGGAAGAGAATCATTTTTTATTTAACCAGATCTGCCTTCTCAATAGCACTTACCGTGTAGGCATAATCCTTTTCATTGATGGTGAACTTGGTGGACTTGTTCAGTTTCACACCCATAATGGCAGAACCGAAGGGAGACACATAGGAGATAATATTGTTGGAAGGATCTGATTCCCAGGGACCCAGGATGGTGTAGATCTCTTCTTCGCTGGTCAGGTCGTTGGTCAGAGTGACTTTGGTTCCGAAGGATACTTTCTTCAGATCCAGAGTGGAGGGATCAAAAACCTTGGCCTTTTCTATTCCTTCTTTCAGCTTGCCAACCTGTATGTTGAGGGCTTCCTGTTTTTCCTTACCGGCTTTGTATTCGGCATTCTCTTTAAGGTCACCCATTTCAATGGCAATACCAATTTCTTTGGAGTTCTGGGGAACTTCCACTTCGAGGATGTGTTTGAGTTCCTTCTGTTTGTCCCGGAGGCTTTCTTCCAGAACAATGAGAGAACGGGTTGCCGTAACAACGGGTGTTTCCTCTTTTTCGCCGAGAAAACGGATCTTGGGATATTTATCCTTGATTTTCTGACGGATAGCCAGAACAACAGTAACATCCATCTCTTTAACATCCTGCAGAAGAGTGAACAGGCGGGATACTGTGTCTTCATCACCGCTGAGGATAAAGTCTTCCAGTCTGTTCTCTTTGAAAAGGTAGGTCTGGATGGCTCTGTTGAGTTTTTTATTCTCTGTTACATTTCTCTTGTTGCTGATATCTCTGAATGTAATATCCAGAAGGTGGATCATATTGATCAGAATCTTTTCGTAGGATATTCCCAGAGAGGTGAACCAGGGCTCCTCAACGGCAGATTTGGCAATCCAGAGAAAGGCTTCGCGGAATTCTCTGAAGTGAGTCATGATATCCTGCAGCTTGTCTTTTACCAGATTGTCAAAACCCTTGCTGATCAGATCTTCAACAACGGATTTGTGGAGGTAGTAGGGGAAGAGCTGGATATAGTAAACCTGCCAGTCTTCGATATTGTTTTTGACTTCCTGCAGAAAATCCCGTTTAAGATCCGCATACTGAATGGCATTGAAGGTGAGTTCAAGATCTTCAATATCGTCGAAAACTTCCTTAAATCCGTAGTTGATTCCGGGATTGAGGAAAGGAAAGTCCTTGATAATCTTTGTTACAAAGAGATAGGAACACACAACCTGCTCATTTACATTGGCCGCCTTCAGGAAGGCTGTGAAATAATTGAACATTTCAGAGAAATAGTCTGAATCGGGATCGGATTCTCTCAAGAACTCCAGAATTGTCTGGTATCTGTCAAAAAAGTTGGTTTCAGCCTTGAATCTGTTAAAGGTCTTTTCTTCAAAGGTGATGGGTTTGTCCCTAACCATGAAAAGATCCAGTTTTTCAGGCATGTTGCCGAAATCGGCGTCGGTTTTCAGAATTCTTCTGGCTTCTGTGCTCCAGCTGGACCACTCGCCCTGTGTCAGTATGGCAGGTACAAGTTCGGCTTTCATCCGCTTCATATCGGCGGCATTATCAAAACTTCTGATGACAGTCTTCAGGGTCCAGGGGATATCCTTTTTAACCTTGGCATGAAGTTTTTCTTTGGGGAGTATGCTTTTCAGAACCCAGATGTGGTTCTTGGTAAGACTCATTAGTGCGTTTACGGCCATTTTAAGAGACATGCTGTGTCCTCTTTTGGCGGCAAAATCTATGGTAATTTCATCCCCTTTGATCTCCCGGATAACACCGACACCCCAGGTTTTGTGGTAAACAAAGTTTCCGGCATCAAAGGATATATGCTTTTCAAAGTCTGAGATCGCTTCGGTGATATTTCTCCAGCTCTGATTCAGGTTGGACAGTTTAATGTACTCTTCCAGCTGGCTGTGTCCTTCATGCTGTTTTCTGTAGCAGTTAACAATCTCTTTTCTGGCCCAGGGGCTCTTGGGATCGTACTGAAGAATCTGTTTCAGAATATCAATAGCCGTATTCCATTCGCCTTTCTCCTCTATTGCAGGGTAGAGGTCTTCCAGAAGGATTGTGGATTTTTCTATAGACATGATCTTGGCAATCTTTTTCTCAACCAGGAGGAAGAACTCAAGATCGTCAAGGCTGAGCTCAATCAGCTTGGCCCAGATATCCTTTACATTCGTAAAAAGATTCTTGTTGATGTATCTGTGGATAGCCTTTTTATAGTAGCTGACGGCTTCTTCAGTTTTACCCTCATCTTCATATTTCTCGGCAAGCTTCTTTACAATGTCTGCTTCGTTGTAGTCAATTTTTATGAGTCTTTCCCAGATGGAGTACAGCTCATCGTACCGTTCTTCGTTGCTGTAGCATTCAGACAGAACACGGAGAGCCATCTTGTTTTCTCCGAAACGGAGGATCCGTTCACAGAGGAATTCAACAATATTCCACTTATGGTTTCCGGAAAAAATATTAATGAGTTCAACAAGGTGGGAGTCGTCAATCTGCTGTTTATCCAGAGAAATGATTCCTGAAATATAAAGACCGATGATGCTGTTCTTGGAATGCTCCAGATGTTCATCACACATATCCTTAATTTCATTCTGGATCTGGGAGCTCAGAATTTCTTCTACAGTTTCATCCAGTTCCTCGAAATTTTTAATAGTATAATTACTCAGCGCCGCTCGGGTCCATTTTTCTTCATTTAATAGATCGTTGATTTTGTTGATCATTTCATCTGACATAACTCTTGTCTTAACTCCTGCTTTAGTTTATGTACTGCCGGTAAATTGACGGGTTGAGCAATTTGATATTCATAAGAACCTCGTCAATCGTTTTTCTGTCTTCTTTAGTGCTTATATAATGATCAATAAGCCAGAAGTACCTGTTTATTAAACGGGGCACCAGCTTCCCGTTCTCACTGTTTTGCCGGATCTCATTCTGAAGAGAGAAGATCGACTGCTTAAGTTTACCATACTCAATGGGGCGCATCTCTCTCTTGATGTTGAACACTCCGTAAATGACTCCATATACAGGAATCCATTCGCAGATCTCATCATCAGTAATTCCGGTCTCTTTGACTTTCTCAATCAGCTTTTTTATCAGTCCGGATTCAAGTCTTGAAAGATCAACCTGTTCCGGACTCAGATAAAAAGCCTCACGAAAAAATATTTTCGCCCCCTGCATTTCATCTACGAGGGCATAAGTATCAGCCAGTTCTGCCAGAATCTCAGAGTTTTCTCTGTTTATTTTGGCTCCTTTTTCAAGGATTGTGACTGCTTTCTCATAATTCCCCAGCACCTTATTGCATCGTCCTATGCCCAGGTGCAGTTCCAAATCATTATTGTCATTCAGATGCAGCTGTTCGTAACAGCCGAGGGCTTCCGAATGAACCATATACTTCAGGGACTGAATACCCCGTTCAGGAGCAATACTTCTGTTCCGGTCAGACCAGTCTGTAAACTGATCCCACTGTTTCAGAAGGTAGTCTCCTTTCTCATATGGACCGGTAAAGTCGGTCATTCTGTTCCAGCGTTCCTTCCAGAACTTCAGCATCCTGAGAAGTCCCGCCAGTTCCTTGCGGTCAAAATCTACAGAATATGCCTTATCCAGGACAGAAAGAGCCTCATCAAGCTCTCTCCTCGCAGTAGAGCGATAGACATCTTCGAGATATTCATCTATGTCTTTTTTTATCTCTGTATCACTCATTCCCGGTATAACCTGATTATTCAGGTAAATGCACTACTGCATCTTTCTAATTATACCTGTACGGCTACTTTAGTCAACAAATTGAAACTTTGAGATGTGATGAAAATTCATGAAATGCTGTTTTTTATATTCTCTGTGCAGTTTTACAAAAAAAAGGTTTTAAGTATAATTAAAAAATGAAGAAAATGATCAAGTTAGCTCCGTCTGTTCTGGCGGCGGATTTTGCAAATGTAAGTGAAGGTATCAGTATTATTGAGGATGCAGGAGCCGAATGGGTTCACCTTGATGTGATGGACGGTTCCTTTGTTCCGGAAATCACATTCGGTTCCCAGATGGTAAAGGCAATACGGTCCCGGACGGATCTCCCCCTGGATGTCCACCTTATGATAGAAAAGCCGGAAAACCACATAGACGCTTTTCTGGCCGCCGGGTCCGATTTTATTACAATCCATGCTGAAGCGGTTGTTCATGCCAACAGAGTCATACAGATGATAAAGGACGGGGGAGCGAAAGCCGGTGTTTCCATTGTGCCTTCCACACCTGTTTCAGCTCTTACAGAACTTCTCCCGTTTGTTGATCTGGTATTGATTATGACAGTCAATCCCGGATACGGAGGGCAGAAACTGATTCCCGAATGTCTGGACAAGGTACGAACCCTCAATACTTTGAAAAAAGAGAAGGGGCTGGCCTTTGAAATCTCAATTGATGGCGGTGTAAACAGATCAACCATAAAAGCCTGCAAGGAGGCCGGAATTGATGTGTTTGTAGCAGGTTCGGCATTTTTCGGTGCTGAAGATCCCTCTGCAGAGGCTGAATATCTGAAAAATTGCTAATCGGACTGAAAGCTGTTTTATTTTAAAGGACGGTCCGCCGATGTTTGAAATGTGAGGTACTGTCTGATGAAGTGGAAAATTCTGCAACATAAAACTCTGGCTGTTCTGGCTGCCTGTATTCTGTCGGGGCAGATTCTGTATGCCGGGGATGCTCTGAATGACGAATTCCTGTTTGGTCTGGATCTTTTTAAGGAAGCCCGTTATGAACAGGCCGGACGGATGTTTATGACCGTTATGGATGATCCGGCGTCAGATGATCTTCATGGTGATGCCCTGTACTGGCTCTCCCGAAGTTATCTGGAGCAGGGGAATCTGGAAGAATCCTCCCGGTATCTTGAAAATTTTCTTGTCAGTTATTCATCCCATGCCTTGAATGTTCCCGGTCAGTATTACAAGGGCAGAATCATGTTTCTTCAGGGGGAATATGATAAGACCATTCACTTTTATTCCTCTTTTCTTACCTTATATGAAGACAGTCCCTATTATGCAAACAGTCTGTTCTGGATTGGAGAATCCCTTTATCAGCTGGGCCGTTTCGAGGAGGCTGGAGAGATATACAGCAGTCTTCTGGAAAATTATCCGGGCAGTGTAAAAACTGAGGCGTCACGATACCGCCTTTCCCTGATAGAGTACCGCAACAGAGAGGAAGAACTTCTCAAACTGCTACAGTGGAGTCATGAAGAATTTCTGAAAAGTTCAGAGGAATACGGGCAGAAGGAAAAGGAATTCAACCAGGCATTGGCTGTGTATCAGCAGAAACTGGTGGAGTTGACCAGAACCCGTGAGATCTATGAGAACAGACTGAAGCTGTTGAGCCTGAAAGAGGATGCGCTTCATATGAAAGAAAAACTGCTGAAAGGTTCTTCCGGAGGTGAATCAGGTGAATAAACTTAAAATTACAGCATTAGTCCTGATGATTGTCTACGGTTTCTGCGGACTTGGGGCACTGGAGCTTAAGGATAATACATCCCGCATACTATTTGATGAGAAAAATGCAGTCTGGAGTCTTTTCTATAATGTTAACGGAAAAGTTCTTCCCCTTTATGAGGACAGAGACAGCCGGACTTCCTACATAAATATTGTGATCGATAACAGAACATACAGACTTCAGAAAAACTCGTTTTTCAATCAGCATACTGAATCCAACAACGGTTATGCATCAGCCCACTGGAGTAATAATATTCTTCATGTTACTCAGACTGTGCAGGTGGACCACAGTATAAAGGGGTTCCGGATTACCCTGACCGTCAGAAATCTGAGTAAAAACTATATTTCCGTCGGACTGAAGAATCTTATTGATACCCATAATAATGCAGACGGTCCTGACTTTCTGGTGGAAGGCAATTTACCGGTTAACTCAGAAAGGGAGTGGAGCGGAGCGGAAGTCCCCGATTACTGGGGTACCTATCCGGGTACGGAATCGGGCAGCCAGCTGACATATACAACTCTGGGAGACAGAAAGCCGGACAGGCTTATTTTTGCCAACTGGAAACGACTGAATGACAGTGACTGGGATTTTAATCTCAGAGAAGGTCGTGACTTCTCCCTACTTCCTTACTCCATAAACGACTCGGCAGCGGGCATTTTCTTCAATGCTGTCTCCATTCCTCCGGGAACAGAGCTCTCCGTTCAGTATGCCCTGACCGCCGGGGGACCAGTTCTCTCAGCCCGGAAAGCTCCTTCCTCTGTCAGTACAGCGGCTCCCGTTGCAAGGGAGACGGTGGACGGCAGACAAATTATCTTAAACTATGCTCTCAGTTATGATCTTGATCTGATAGATAAACTGATTAAAGAGATCAATATGCTTCTAATCACTGATGATCCGGTATATAATCCACAGATTGAGTACTTTGAAACAGAACTGGGGAAGTTGAAGCAGAAATTGTCTCATTATGAAAATCTACAATAAAACTCTTAAAAAAGCATATAGATTACTCAGGTCCCGGCAGTATGGAAAAGTCATAGCCCTGCTGGAACCGAAGGTTCCTCTTTTTCTTGAGAATTATCAGTTTTATTACATACTCGGAATCGCCTGTCTCAGGAATGGGGACAACGGCGGTGCAGATACCTATCTGAAGAGAGCTGTTCAGGTAAACCGGAATGCCGTGGAACCCAGGCTTTTTCTTGCCGCACTGGCCCTCAGGCGGAAAGATACAACAGAAGCGGTCCGCCTGTGGCTGGGAATCCTCGATATCGATTCCAGCTGCAGGGAAGCAAAGCGGGGACTGGATAAAATACGGAAAATCTCAGACTCCGAAGCCCTTGACCAGTATTTGAACAGAAACAGTTTCAGAAGTCTTCTTCCCGTAATAAGAAGGAGGGTGTCTCCTTTGTTTCTGTTGATTCCGGCAGTAGCTGTTCTGTTTTTTGCCGGTTATTCCAAACAGGATCAGATAAAAGAGTTCTTCAGCAGATCTGATGTTCCCTCCAGAGAAAATCTTTCCTACATGTTCAGCAATCTGAAAAAAGAGAAGCTTACCGATGATAATCTTCAGGGATTTATATTCAACCTCACAGAAGACCAGATTCTCACATCATTAAAGAGCGCTCAAACATACTTTGATGCCTATGATGATAACAGAGCCAGGAAAGAGATAAACAGAATATTGTATTCCAATGCTTCCGAGTCGGCAAAACAGAGAGCCCGCATTATTGAGGGGTACCTGAAAGAGCCTGATTTTACGGCATTTGAAAATATCTACAACTACAGGGATGTGATAGATAATCCTTATCTTTATAACAGCTGTTTTATTAAATGGCGGGGCCGGTTCTCCAATTTGAGTATGAATGATCCGGGGATGAGTTTTGATTTTCTTGTGGGTTACGATACTGCTGAGGTTCTGGAAGGGATTGAGCCGGCCTTTACGGACTTTCAGGTGCGCCTGGACAACAGCCTTCCCATAGAAATTCTGGGACAGATAGAGACTCTTGACCGGGACAGTATCCGGATAAGGGTTGTATCCATACGAAACCTGGTTGATTCCTGATCTCTGAACTGTTATATTAACAATACATATGTATAGTGTTTTGCTGAATCTCTGTTTTATGCTAATTATGTATGAAGCGGCAGATCATTTTTTACTGTAATATGTTTATCAAGAATACAGTGTGATCAGTTCAGCTGAATCAGCGGAGGAAAAAATGGCAGATAAAAGTTCAGACGACAAGAAAAAAGCAATAGAGGCCGCCCGCCTGCAGATTGAAAAGCAATTCGGCAAGGGTTCCATTATGAAAATGGGAGATCAGCCCCATCTGGAGGTTGAAGCCATTCCTTCGGGTTCCATACTGCTGGATGAAGCTCTGGGAGTGGGAGGTTTTCCCAAAGGGAGAATTATAGAGATATACGGCCCTGAGTCATCAGGTAAAACAACCCTGGCGCTTCATGCCATAGCTGAAGCACAGAAAAAGGGAGGCATAGCGGCCTTTATCGATGCCGAACATGCCCTTGATCCCGTATATGCCCGGGGGCTTGGAGTCAATGTGGATGAACTCTGGGTGTCCCAGCCGGATACGGGGGAACAGTCCCTCGAAATCACAGAGTCCCTGGTTCGATCAGGAGCAGTCGATATTATTGTTGTTGACTCTGTGGCAGCCCTGACACCCCGTGCGGAAATAGAAGGAGATATGGGAGATTCCCATGTGGGTCTCCAGGCCCGGCTGATGAGTCAGGCTCTGAGAAAACTGACCGGTATTATCTCCAAGTCCAATGCCTGTCTTATTTTTATCAACCAGATCAGAATGAAAATCGGTGTTATGTTCGGTAACCCTGAAACCACAACAGGGGGTAATGCCCTTAAATTCTATTCTTCCGTTCGCCTTGAAGTACGGAAAATTGAAACAATAGCCAAAGGGCAGGAAGATGCCGTGGGCAACAGGGTGCGTGTAAAAGTTGTGAAGAACAAAGTGGCCCCTCCCTTCAGGAAGGTGGAACTGGAAATCATATTCGGAAAGGGTATTTCATCCAGTGCCTCTCTCATGGATGCCGCCCTGAAGTACAATCTGATTCAGAAAAGCGGAAGCTGGTATTCCATGGGTGAAGAGCGGGTCGGCCAGGGACGTGACAATGTCAAGAAATATCTTGAAGAAAACCCCATGGTGGCCGATTCACTGCTTCTGCAGCTTCGTCAGATCATGTTTCCTTCGGCTGAGCCGGAAGAAAAAAAAGAAGAAAAGAAAAGTACGAAATCATCTAAGGCAGGAGCCAAGGAGGAGCTGTTCTGAAAACAGAACATCCGGAAAGCACAGTTTATATCGGAGTCGGTACAAACAGGGGAGACCGGCTCGCCAATTTGAGAAAGGCCTGCGACTCTCTGGAGGGGATATTGGCCGGAGTTTCACTCTCTTCTGTATGGGAAACACGGCCCATGATCGTGGAGGATCAGCCTCTTTTTCTCAATATGGTTGTGTCCGGCTCCTATTCAGGTACAGCGGATGAGCTTCTAGTCCGTCTGCATGCCGTTGAGGAGCAGCTGGGCCGGGACCGCAGCCAGGAGGTCCCGAAGGGGCCCCGGACCATGGACCTGGATATCCTGCTGTTTGGAGATCTGAATCTTCAGGATGAACATCTCACTGTTCCTCACCCCGGTATCAGGGAACGGGCTTTTGTGCTGGAACCCCTGCTGGAACTTCTGCCTCCCGGGTTCCCCCCCCGGAAAGAATACTCAAAGGCGCTGGAAAAGAATGCGGATCAGGGTGTAGAGTGTTACATAGAGCGCAGTCATGTAAAAAATGTCTTTAAGGGTGCGGAGGAAAAGGGTATTGAGTGAGCATGTAACATTTCAGCTGGAGCAGTTTGAGGGACCTCTTGATCTCCTGCTGTTTCTGATCAAAAAAAATGAAGTTAACATATACGATATTCCCATTGCCTCCATAACAGAGCAGTATCTCTCTTATTTGAAATATGCCACGGCTGTCAATCTGGAAAACATAACAGAGTTTTATCTTCTGGCTGCAACCCTTCTGTATATCAAATCCAGGATGCTGCTGCCGGTTGAAGTGGATTTTTCAGATGAAATAGAAGATCCCAGAGAAGAACTGGTTGCCAAGCTCATCGATTATCAGAAATACAAGAAACTTTCAGAGCTTATGACGGAGCAGGAGAAATCCACCGAATGGGTTATTGAAAGAAAGAAGAAGCAGAGGATGCTTCCCTTTGATAATGAAGAGGAACTCTGGGAAGAGGTGGATGTCTGGGAGCTGCTGCAGAGTTTTTCTGATGTAATGGGTTCCCTCACACAGGAAGCCATTGTCAATCTCTATGAAGAGGTTACGGTAAATGAAAAGATAACCCTTATTCAGGAACTTCTTGAAGAGAAGGGTGAATTTAACTTTACGGATATATTGATCAACCCCGAATCCATTATGGAAATTGTCTGTGCATTCCTTGCGGTTCTGGAATCTGTTAAAACAAGGCTGATTATGGTCTATCAGAACAGGCTGTTTGGGGATATTATGATAAAATCAAGACATTCGGAACAAGAGAGTGATACACATGAACCTGATTCAGGAACGGTCGATCGTTGAAGCAGCTCTGTTTCTCGAGAGCGACCCTGTAACAATTCAGCATCTTTCAAAAGTAACAGGACTGTCCAGAGATGTCCTGAAGGAAGTCCTTGATGAACTGGGGAAACACTACGCCGGCGAAGAGCATGGTATTGAACTGACCGAAGTGCATGGCGGATATATCCTTGCCGCCAAGGAAGGGCTCTGGGAGAACCTGAAAGAACATTACGGCAAAAAAAATGAGGACAAATTGTCCCGTGCCGCTATGGAAACATTATCCATAATCGCTTATTCTCAACCACTGACCAAAGCAGAGATAGAAAATATACGGGGCGTCAGTTCCGACGGCATGATCCGTCTTCTGGTGAAAAGAGGGCTGATTCGTGAAGTCGGAAAGAAAGATGTTCCCGGTAAGCCTCTGCAGTATGGTACATCCAAAGAATTTCTGAAGCTTTTCAGACTGAAAAGTATTTCAGATCTTCCCAAGCTGGATGAAGTTGAACAGAAAAGGTTTGAATTGAATGGGTAATGATTTTGAGTCATTAAGGCTGCAGGTCTTTCTGGCTCGCTGCGGAATCGGCAGCAGAAGAAAATGTGAAGAATATATCTCCGAGGGCAGGGTCGCTGTCAACGGTAAATCGGTCCTGGTGCCCGGCAGTAAGGTCGGACCCCGGGACAAGGTAACTTTTGACGGCAGAGCTATCCGGCCGGAGAAAGAGTTTGAGTATATCGCACTCCATAAACCATCAGGGTTTATCTGTTCCAATCAGGATCGGGACGGGAGGCCTCTGGCTAAGGATCTGCTGGCCGATGCCACTCACAAAAGGCTTTATAATGTGGGACGGCTGGACTATATGACTTCGGGCCTGCTGTTTTTCACCAATGACGGTGAATTCTCAAAACTGATGACCCATCCTTCTTCTCATGTAGAGAAGGAGTATATGGTCACCACCAAGAAAGAGATTCCCAAAGAGCTTATGGAACAATTTAAAAAAGGAATCTCTGTACAGGGTGAATATTTCCGCCTCAAGCGATATGCCTTCAAAGGAAGCCGGTCTGTTTCCATTACTCTGGAAGAAGGAAAAAACAAAGAGCTCAGAAAAGTGTTTCTGTCCCGGAATATCACCATTAAAAGTATTCACAGAATCAGAATCGGGAATGTAAAACTTACCGGTCTGGCATCCGGCCATTTCCGGAAACTCACCAGAAAGGAAGTGGAGCAGCTCAAGGCACAGGCTCTGGAAAACAAAAAGAATTCAGCAAAAAACAGGAACAGACGATGATCGTAGCCATAGACGGTCCGGCGGGAGTCGGAAAAAGCAGCATAGCATCAACAATAGCCTGTTCCATGGGCTATTTTAATTTAAACTCAGGGAATTTTTACAGGGCTGTGTCTCTGTGTCTGATCAGAAAGGGACTGGGCTTTGATAATGAGGAGGCTGTCTGCTCGGCGGCATCTGATTTGAACCTTGCCATTATTGACGGAAAACTTCATATGAACGGAGAAGATGTGGAAGACCTGCTTCACAGTGATGAAGTTGACGCTATTGTTGCTCAGGTTTCTGCTATTGTTCCTGTCAGGCACATCGTCAATGAGCATCTGCGTGTAATCAGCCGCTCTCTTGATCTTGTGGCCGAGGGCCGTGATATGACCACCGTCGTTTTTACCCAAGCAGAGGTAAATGTCTTCCAGGACGCCGCACCGGAAATCAGGGCTGAAAGGCGGTTTAAACAGGGTGTAAGCTCACTTTCCTACGAGGAAATACTGGAAGGAATACGCAAACGGGATGTTATTGACAGAAATAAAAAAGAGGGAAGTCTGATCATCTCGGAGGACGCTTTATATATTGATACATCTAGCTTGACGTTAGAGCAAGTATGTGAGAAAGTAACAGATAAAATTAAAGAATTAAAATAATTCAGGAGAACGGAACGGTTATGGGAAAGACGGATGCTGCTGCAGCAGAGAACAACAGCCAGACACAACTTCAGGAAGAATACCTGAAAGCTATGGATCAGCTTGAGGAAGGACAGCTGGTCGATGGTCATGTAATACAGGTAGACAGCGAATATGTGTTTATAGATATTGGCTATAAATCTGAAGGAAAAATACCAATTGCCGAGTTCAAAGAAGCTCCTGGAATAGGAGACATCGTTTCTGTCGTACTCGTAAAACGAGAAGGCAAAAACGGGGAAATTGTTGTTTCCAAGAAAAAAGCTGATGCAAAAGTAATGTGGAAAGAACTCCGCGATGCTTTTCAGGATCATAAAACAGTCAAGGGTAAAGTTGTCAAATCCATCAAAGGCGGATTTGAAGTGGACCTCGGTATTGAAGTAAGAGCTTTTATTCCTATTTCAAAAATGGATCTTCACAGAATCGAGGAACCCGAAGATTACGTAGGACTGGAGTCTGATTTCTACATCGAAAGACTGTACAACGACAAAAAAGTAAATATCGTCCTTTCAAGAAGAGAACTTCTGGAAGAGACTCTGAGCGCCGCAAAGAAAGAGTTTTTTGAGAAAACAAGCATTGGTGATGAAGTTACCGGTACTGTCAAAAGCTTTACTTCCTTCGGAGCATTTATCGATCTGGGTGGTTTTGACGGACTGCTGCATATCAATGACATGAGCTGGGGACATGTAAACAGACCCAAGGATTATGTCAAGAAAGGTCAGGAGATTAAACTCAAAGTTATCCGTCTGGAAGCTGAAGATGAAAAAATCAACCTGTCCCTCAAGCACTTTACACAGGACCCCTGGTCCACCTTTGAAGACCGCTACCAGGTGGAGGACATCGTTAAGGGTAAGGTTACCAAACTCACAGATTTCGGCGCTTTTATCGAAATTGAAGAAGGGATTGAAGGACTGGCTCATATTTCCGAACTGTCCTGGGTGAAACGGATCAAGCATCCCAAAGAAATCCTGAATATCGGTGATGAAGTGGAAGCTATGATTCTCGGTTACGATATCCACGAAGGCAGAATTTCTCTGGGTGTTAAACAGACTCTCCCCAATCCCTGGGATGAAATGGAGACCAAGTACCCCATCGGAATGAAACTCACCAGAGTGATCAAGAAAGTAACCAATGCCGGTGCTTTCATTGAACTGGAAGAGGGTATTGACGGTTTCCTCCACGTGGATGATCTGTCCTGGACCAAGAAAATCAAGAATCCTTCTTCCATGCTGAAGGAAGGTGAAGAAATTGAGATTTCCATCACCAATGTTGATACAGAAGCCCACAGAATCAGACTGGGTGTAAAGCAGCTTTCTGATGATCCCTGGGCAGAACTGATGAAGATCTATCCCAAAGGCAGTGTTATTGAGGGCGAAATCTCCAATATCACCGATTTCGGACTGTTTGTTAAGGTTCAGGGAGATATCGAAGGACTTATTCACAAGAATAATCTCAGCGATGACAGAGATGTTGATCCTGATGATCTTCTTGGGAAATACAAGGTGGGTGAAAAAATCTCTGCGTCTGTTATCGAGCTGCAGCCCGGTAAGCAGAAGCTCTCTCTTTCTGTTAAAGAGATGAAAATCCGTGAGCAGAAAAAAGAGATATCCAAGTATATTCACGAAGATGATGGTGGTGATTCCACTTTTACCCTCGCTGATATGCTGAAGGATAAAGAAAACTGATCACTCAGCCCTATGTTTGCTGATAAAGTTGACAGAACGAGACTGGATACTCTGATTGAAATTAACAATCTGATTAATTCCAATTATACGGATATCCGGTCTCTCATGACCCATATTCTTGAATCGTCGACTCGCCTCACCGGAGGCGAGTCTTCTTCTCTTCTCCTCCTGGATTCGGAGACTGATTTACTGTATTTTGAAATTGCTCTGGGAACCAAGAGTGAGGATGTCAAGAAATTTACTGTCAAAATGGGGGAGGGGATTGCCGGTTGGGTTGCCCAGAATAATACCTCCCTTATTGTAAATGATGTTGAGAATGATTCCCGTTTTTTTTCGGAAATCGACAAGGATGTGGGGTATAAAACGACTTCAATTCTCGCTGTACCCCTGAGAATGAAAGACCAGTGTGTCGGTGTTATTGAGGTTATAAACAAGAAGAACGGCAGCAAGTTTACTGAAGAAGATCTGGAATGGCTTGAGATTTTTACAAATCAGGCTTCATTGGCTTATCAGAATGCCCAGTCCTTTAAAAAGGTAAAGGATGAACTGTTCAGACTGCAGGACAGAGTGGAGTCCAGTTCAGGTTTTCACAAAATGGTGTTTCAAAGCGGCGAAATTGACACGCTGCTTAAGATAACGGATAAGATTTCCCAATCTGACTCACCCGTACTCATTACCGGTGAAAGCGGTGTGGGAAAGGAGCTTTTTGCCGAACAGGTCCATTTGAGAAGCCCGCGTAATGGAGAGACATTTGTGCGGCTCAACTGTGCCGCCATTCCTGAAGAACTGCTGGAAAGCGAATTGTTCGGGCATGTGAAGGGCGCCTTCACAGACGCTTCAAATGAACGGATCGGACGTTTTTCCATGGCCGATGGGGGAACTATCTTCCTGGATGAAATAGGGGAGATCAGCCTGGCCGTTCAGGCAAAGCTTTTAAGAGTGCTTCAGAACAATCAGTTCGAGCCTCTCGGGTCTTCGGATACTGTTACGGTTGATGTGCGGATAATTGCCGCTACCAACCGGAATCTGGAGGCTATGGTAGAAAAAGGCAGTTTCAGGGAAGATCTGTATTACAGACTGAATGTTCTGCCTGTCAGAATTCCGGCCCTCAGGGACCGGGTTGATGATATTCCTGTTCTCTGTGAGTATTTTTTAAGCAAGTACTCAGCCAGAAACAGAACGGATGTAAAGGGGCTTACTGATGAGGCTCAGGATAAACTTCTGAGTTACAGCTGGCCGGGAAATGTCCGTGAGCTTGAAAATGTAATTGAACGGGCGGTTATTGTCTCCAAGGGAGCCGTTATTGAGACGGATGATCTTCTACTGGGGAAAGACAGTGATAAAGC
>JAQQAM010000275.1 GCA_028532905.1 Spirochaetales bacterium | reverse complement strand
CGTGTGCTCTTCCGATCTAGTGAAGAAAAGGGTTTTTTCAAAGATGAGGCCCCCGTGCCGGAAACGGATCTGTTTCTGCAGAATGACTACATTCTGGGAGAGCTGCCCCGCCGTTGGGAATATCCTGATTTTGAAATGAGGCAGACCATGGTGCAGGAGTACTATCTTGTAAACTTTGACTCTTCCGCCTTTCTGGGATTGAACAGTCCCGTTGCCGTTACGCCCTATATAAGTTGGGACGATACTTCTTTTTCAAGAATCTACAGTGTGGAATCCACAGTGAGTACCGCCTGGGGCTGGGATCTGGCAGACAGTCCGGCACCCTCGGCCCATACACCTGAGGAACAGTCTTTTCTGGAATATTATACACAGGGAGGAGACCGGGAGGACCTGAAGGAACTGGCCGCTGAGATTACCCGGGGGGCTGTGTCCTATTATGATAAGGTGGAAAGCATCAGTTACTATCTGCAGGACAACTATTTTTATTCCCTGAATCCGGGAGAGGCGGAATCGGGAGACCAGCTGAGCCACTTCCTTTTTGAATCGGGCAAGGGCTACTGTTCCTATTTCGCCTTTGCCATGGCCCTTCTGTGCCGCAGTTCGGGAATTCCGGCCCGGGTGGCTCTGGGGTTCTGGATTGATGAATCCTCTCAGGTCCTCAATTACTATCCCGTCCGGGCGAATCAGGCCCATGCCTGGGTGGAGGTCTACTTTCCCCGGTTCGGCTGGATTGAGTTTGATCCCACCTCCCAGACCATGGCTCCGGGGGAGGAGTTTACTTTTTCTCCCTTTTCCCCCCGGGAAATGGAAGCCTATCTGAAAGAGATAATGGAAAACAGAGACTCTCTCCTGATTCCCGAAGCCCGGGAGGCGTCCCATACGGAAAAAGTCTCTTCCTGGAGACGGATTGTCAGCACAGCTCAGGGCAGGGCTGCAGGTATCCTTTTCATAGTCTCTGCCCTGTTTGTCTGCTACAGGCTGATACAGATTTATACTGCTCTGTTCAGAGTCAAAGGGAAAGAGAGCAGCGGACGGTTCTTCCATCTCCATATGTATATTCTGTTCTTCCGTTATGGAGAGAGCTTACCCTCCGAGTCCTGCCGGGAATATGCTCTGCGGATGGAGCAGGAGATTCCCCGGGCTCTTGATCTGGTTGCCCTGTATGAGAAGATCCGCTTCGGCAGATCATCTCTTGCTGATTTGAAACGGTTGGAGGAGGAGGGCCGTCTTCTGAGGAGGGCTGTTGCCGCCTCTGTCACAAAAAGGAAAACTCTGTTTTTCAGCAGACTCCTGATCCGTCTTCTCTTCAGGCGGGGGAGGCGGAGATGAGAGGATCAGTTTTATATTTTCTGCTGGCTCTGCTTCTTATTCCTGTGCCCCTGTTCTGTCAGCCGGAGCCGTCAGACAGGGATACTCTGCTCCGGGAAATTGATGCGGCTGGGGCAGCCGATTTCTACGATAAAGCCCTTTCTCTTATTGATCAGGGTGTCGGCCTATACCCGGAAGACCACCGTTTTCCTATGCTGAGAGGAGATCTGTATGAGGAGCAGGAGCTCTACGGTATGGCCCTGGAATCCTACCGGGAAGCCGAAGCTCTGGACAGGGACAATTCTGTTGAACTCAGGACAAAGCTGGCGTCAGTTCTGGGATATCTGGACCGGAATTTCGAATCCCTCAGCTATCTTGAGGCGCTGGTGGCAGAGGGTTCCCAGGCGCTGCTGGATGATCTGGGATGGATGTACTTTAAAACCCATCAGCCCGAGAAGGGTATTGGTCCCCTGCAGGCTGCTTTGGATGATGAGTTCAGCAGAAATCTCTCCCTGACCCTGGGAACCCTCTATTCGGAGCTGAATGATGCTGAGATGTGCCGGAAGTACTATCTGGAGGCCATTCATGATGCCCTGGATGACCAGGACTCCTATTTTGCCTCGGTAGGATACTACAATCTGTCTCTGGCTGAAAAATCCTTTTATGACTATGAGGCGGCTGTGGATTATGCCTCCCGGTCCATAGACCTGATGAACCGCTCGGCAGGTCATCTCGCACTGGGAGACCTTTACATGATGAAGCAGTCCTTCCGGGATGCCGAGAGAGAATTCAATGAGGCTGTTGAGCTGGATAAAACGCCCCTGTCCCGTACCAACCTGGCCGCTCTGTACAGGATTCAGGGCCGTCTGGATGAGTCTCTTTTCCAGATCAGAAAGATTGAAGAAACCGATGATGACTCGTGGATGTACTATTACGGTCTGAATCAGGATCAGTTTGTTATGGATCTGTATGAGCAGTTTTCTGAAGCCTATGAGGGGAAGGTGCAGCGTCTGATCCTGTTTCGGGAATGGGGTGTTTCCGCCCGGTTTCAGAGGATTTCTCAAATTGTTGTGAATAAAGTAAAGGCCCTTTATTACAGGACCCTCTTCAGGCTTCTCTCCTATAGAGAGGGGCGTTCCCAGCTTGAAGGAGGATCAGAACTCAGGGGGGCTCTGACTCTGGCCGCAGGTGCCGAAGGGTTCTCCGGACAGGCGGAAAAATACTATCTGAGAGCTCTGTCTCTTGAGGATTTCAGTCAGGCTGAGCCCTGGTATGACCTGGTTCTGGGGGATGCCCTGAAAGATGAGACACGCCTGAAGCTGGCACAGGAGCGCTTTGATCCGGAGTGGGAAAGACAGCCTCTGGAAGATACCCTGAGAAGCCGGGCCCAACTTATGCGGGGCAGAAGCCCTGAGAAGAATGAGATTCTTTCCAGGATGTACCGGATGAATCCCGGGTCATTAGTCCAGTACGGACTGAAACTCCCGGTGGTTCTTGATTTGAGCGGCTCTGAAGCCTCAGCCCCTCTGGAGCGGAGAATAAGAAGGCTGTTGAGGGGAAGCGGATTTTATCTGCCTGAAAACAGAGAGGGGCTGGCTGTTTTAAGAATGAATGTGGGAGACAGAATCAGCTATGTCTTCAGTGATACAGACGGAACCGTTCTGATTTCCGGAAATTTGAACGTTGAGGATGATCTGAGAAATGAGCTCAGACACTGGGTCCGCCGGTTCCGGAGCGAAGCCTTTCAGTTCTGATTCATCCTCTTTCATCATCTGAATCCTCAGCCGCAAAAATCCAGGTCAGGCAGTGTTTGACATAGACTCTGTAGCTCCGGTCTTTCTGAACCAGAGGATATTCCAGGTTCCGGGAACAGCCGCTGCAGCTTCCTCCCAGACTGTGCTTTTTGAAGCAGTTCCGGCTGATGAACAGGGGCGGTCTGAACTCCCGGTCCACCGGACTCAGAGCCCCGGGGAGATCTTCTTCAGCGGCTTCCAGCCATCCGTAGGCTGCTATGAAATCCGGACCCAGAAGCTCCCGCATCAGTAGCACTCCCTGGGAAATGGCCAGCAGCATACCTGTGTCTCCATAACACCCGAGGGAGTCATCCTCTTTTTTCAGTTCCCGGTAGAAACCGATATGACCCCAGTTGCCGATGCCCACGCACTTTTTGTCACCCGGGTATTTTCTGAAATTTGATATCAGTCCCTTTAGGAAAAACTCTTCCCCTTCAGGGAAAACAAGGGGGCTGAGAGGATAGTAGAGGCAATCCCCTGTCCGGACCGCTTCGCTGTGTTCCGCTTCTTCCGGAAGTATCACCGACAGGTCTGATCCGGTGGGACTGATGCTGCTGCGCCGGGGGAGGGGCTCAAGAAGACTGGCGACTTTACCGGCATCCAGATCAAGTTCCTTATGTACGGCTTCCAGGAGGTTCTGTTTCCGATTCACCAGATGATCCTGTAGATCCTGATAGGCTTTCTGTCGGACTTTTTTCAGTAATGAGGGAGGAAAAAACCGGGTTGAAAGATCCGGCCCTTCAGAAACCAGTTCCAGAGAGTTCAGGATAAAAGGGAAGGCTCCGCTTCTGGCAAACTCGTTTTTTATTTTTTCTTCAGGCCCCTGACTGCCGGTGGACTCTTCGGATGCCAGGGGATAGGCCTTCTGGAACTCGATTTCAGGAATCTGAACGTCCATAGTCCCTGGGGTAAAGCGAAGGAGGCCGCTTAGAGACTTTTTGAATACCGGCAGGCTGTTTTCATTGAAAGCTTTGCTGTGAAAATCATGAGACTGCACTTTGTAGAGCATGGTTCCCGCCGGCGGAGATCCTCCGGGTATGGACAAGGATACCCGTCCTTTCTTCAGAGTCTTTTGGGCATCCAGGGAAAAGGGGCGGGGTTCTCCTTTTTTGTCGAAGAACATCAGGCCGTCTCTTTTATGAAGATCCACCGGAGAATTGAGTGCGGCCTGCCGGCCGCTGCTATTGGTCACTTTTCCCAGAGGCAGACCCCGGTGTCCGGGGTAGAGGGTATCCACCATATGAAGCCCTTTTCTGCTTTTAAGATGTCCTGTCCCCGACTGGCGGGAAAAAGCAATTTTAAGATCATTTTCCAGCTCCTTCAGGGATGCTTCCGGCCGGCCGTCCAGGAGGGCTCTGTAATAACGGGAGACAGCCGCTGTGTAGGCCGGAGATTTCATCCTTCCCTCTATCTTAAGAGAGCTGACACCCATCTCCTGCAGTTTGAGTACTTCCGGACCGGCCCAGAGATCTGTTGAGGAGAGAAAATACCCCTTCTCCTGTCCTTTTGTGAACCAGGTTCGGCAGATCTGGCCGCATTCACCTCTGTTGGCTGAGCGGCCCAGAAGCATGCCCGAAGCCAGGCACATTCCGGAAAATCCGTAACACTGGGCGCCGTGGATAAAAACCTCCAGCTCCATTTCGGGAATCTTGCTCCGGAACCCTTCCATCTCTTTCAGGGTCAGCTCCCGGGGGAGAACCACTCTGGTAAACCCCAGTTCCTGCAGTACTTTGAGGCCCGACAAATTATGGACGGCCATCTGTGTGGAGCCATGGAGAGTGAGACCGGGAAAATGCTTTCTTATGATCCGGGCCAGGCCGGGGTCCTGCAGAATGATACTGTCCACTCCCAGCTCTTCCAGGCCGTAGAGAGTATCAGTAATCCGGTGCAGCTCATTTTCCCTGATGATGGTATTGAGGGTGATATATATCTTTTTTCTGTTTTCAAGAGTCCAGGCTCTGAGCCGGAAGAGTTGTTCCCAGGTGAAGTTTCTGGCTCCTTTCCGGGCGGAAAAGTCCTGTAGACCGCAATAGACCGCATCGGCGCCGTTTTCCAGAGCCGCCATGGCGCTGTCCAGGCTGCCTGCGGGAGCCAGTAATTCGCTTTTATCCATGGGGCAATTTATCATCTGCTGCCGGCTTTTGTATAGTTTTATGTTCCCCCTATCTGCTAGAATGTCTGTTATGAGAATTCTGAAAGAAGCAGTGCTGTCAAAGGAGGACAGCTGTCCCTATCTCCGGGACAAGCAATGGAAGCAGGAATACTTTGCTGCTGCCGAACTGGATACGGAGCAGTTTCAGAGTTTTCTGGATCAAAGGTTCAGACGCTTCGGGGCTGTCTTCTTCAGACCCTGTTGTCCCGACTGCCGGAAATGCCTTCCCATCCGGGTAGATGTGGCACAGTTTAAAGCCAGCAGAAGTCAGAGAAAAGTTCTGAGGAAAAATCAGGATACCCGTGTGGTCTTCCGGCATCTGGAGCCCCGCCGGGAACTCTACGATATTTATGTCAGCCACAGCCGGGAACGGTTTAATCAGGACTGCAGTGAGGATGAGTTTCTCCGCAACTTTTATACCCCTGTGGTCCCCTCTTTTCAGTCGGAATATTATATCGGCGGCCGACTGGCGGGATTCGGCATACTGGATCAGTCCTCAACAGGCTTGAGTTCGGTATACTACTGTTATGATCCGGAGTTTTCAGAGTACAGTCCGGGAACCTTCAGTGTACTGGAAGAGATCAGAGAGACCGGAAAGAGAGGGCTGGATTTTTACTATCTGGGCTACTATATCGCCGAGAGTCCGAAAATGGCATACAAGGGCCGCTTTCATCCCTATGAGCTGCTCTTAAGGGGACAGTGGAGTCCGCCGGAAACCGGTTCTAGATAACTCCATAGGATGATGCCAGGAAAAACAGGTAAAACAGCAGAAGCAGAATCCCTTCGAATCGGTGAACTTTTTTATCCTGAACAATAAAGTAGAGCATGGCCGTGGCCCCCAGGAAAATGGGAAGCGTTTTCACAGGATAACTGGACGAAATTGTCAGGGGACCCACCAGAGCCCCGACTCCCATTACCGCAAAGGTATTGAAGATATTGGAGCCGATCACATTGCCCACGGCAATATCCCCTTTTCCCTTGCGGGAGGCCTGTATGGACACCATTACTTCCGGCAGGGAGGTTCCCAGAGCCACTACGGTTACGGCAATAATTTCTGTTCCGATTCCTGCTAACTCGGATACCGCCACAACAGCCTTTACAGTCAAGTCGGCTCCCAGTGATATCAAAAGAGGGCTGATGATCAGAATCAGCCAGGTCATAAGAGCCGGTTTGACCACCTCCTCGGCTTCATCCTCTTTGATCTGTTCACCAATCTGACCGTTTTTAATGGAACGGTGAAGGTAGAGTCCCAGAGCCGCCAGACAGATGAGGGCTTCGAAGATGGTAAAATTCCTGTTGTAGGTCATCAGACTGATCAGGATGGCCGATCCCATCAGGAAAGGAAGATCTGCCTGGAAGATATCATGTTTGATGGTGTAGGAACCGGCAAAAAGGGCACTAACTCCCAGAACCAGAAAGATATTGGTAATATTGGAACCGATGGCATTGGAGATTACAATCTCCGAATTGCCATGGATAACTGAAACCACAGAGGAGGCCAGTTCAGGAAGGGAGGTGCCGAATCCGATGATCACAACTCCGATAATAAATCCGGGGAGCTTGAAGAACAGCCCCACCTTCTCGGCGGCTTCCACAAACCAGTCAGAACTCAGACTGAGAATAACCAGTCCTCCCGCAAGAGCCAGCAGCCAAAGTAAAAGTGTCATCCCCACCACCTGAATCAAAAGATAGGAAATGATACCCCCTCCGCAGGATTTGGGGAAGTTCGGCTTTTTATGAAAATGAAAAAATCTTCCCCGGGGGTCTTGATTAAATTAAAAATTCGGCTATTATATTGTTTCAGTATTTGCGAAAGTAGCTCAGTGGTAGAGCTCCACCTTGCCAAGGTGGATGTCGCGGGTTCAAGTCCCGTCTTTCGCTTATTTCAACGCCGTATCCGAAAGGATACGGTTTTTTTATGCCCGAAGACGGGACTTGAACTGGAATCACGGCTCCGAATACTTGGAGGAGCAAAGCGGCAGGGATGCCGGTTTAGTGATGGAAGAGGGCGAGAAGGGAGTCGGGCTGAGACCGCCGACCGGAGCGAAGTCCCGTCTTTCGCTTAAATAAATAGGCCCGCATCATTGGATGTGGGCCTATTTATTTATAAGATTCAGGGACTTGAACAGGAAACCCGGCGCGAATACATGGAGCGCAAATCCACAGGACGTGGATTTAGGGTTGGAGGAGGGCGCGCAGAGAGTCGGGCTGAGACCGGCGACCGGAGCGAAGTCCCGTCCCAACGAGGGATTGAAAGGATGCGCAGCAGCCTCTGCCTGGCAGAGGCCTGGTCCTGGAAAGCCCGACCCCGCAAAGCGGGGACGTTGCCGAAACCCCTTTGGTAATAAAAAATTAAACATTTTTAACACAGAACCGGCAGATTTTTTCTGATATTTTGTTATAATCTTATATCCCGAAATTTAAACAGGAATATCTTTATTTTATCTACATAATAATCTATTGTGTATGAAAACAAGAAATCTGCAGAAAGCCCCCCCCTTGCGAAAATTCAGTGCACCCTGCAGAAACAGTGAGGAAAAGGAATGAGAATTGTTTTTGTAATTGACAGCTGGAATCCCGGAAACGGATGTATTGTAGCCACCCAGAGACTCGTCAAGGAACTTCAGGACAGAGGTCATGACATTGCCCTGGTCACAACTGCAGGAAAGAGTGCCTCCGAGTTTAACGGAGAGGTCTTTGAGGTCCCCGGCTTTTACCTTCCCGGTGTGAAGGAAACCATGGTCAGCATGGATTTCAAATTCGGAAAGGGAGTTAAGTCCATTCTGAAAAAAGCTTTTACCGGGGCCGATCTTGTGCAGATTCAGTTTCCCTATTTTATGGCCGGACCGGCTGTTAAAGTTGCCAAGAGAATGGGTGTCCCCGTTATGGGAGCCTGTCACATTCAGTCCCAGAACATGACGGGAGCCATGAATAATGACAACAGCCTGGGTGACTGGTTTTTCAACACCTGGTTCAACTTTGAGCTTTTCAAAAGAGTGGAAGCCATCCACTGTCCGTCTCCCTTTGCGGCGGATCTGATCAAGAGCAAGGGAAGCAATGCCCACTTCCGGGTTATTTCCAACGGAATCCCCCGGCAGTATGTTCCTCTGGAACGAGAGAGACCCGAGTTCTTCGGGGATAAATTTGTGATGCTCAGCATTGGCCGTCTGGCTTATGAAAAACAGCAGACCATGATGATTGAAGCCCTGAAAAAATCTAAATACAAAGAGAATATTCAGCTTCTGATCTGCGGGAAAGGCCCCTCTGAAGAAGAACTGAAAAAACAGTCTGAAGGTCTTCCCGTTCCTCCCCGGATCGAGTTCATCTCAGATGAAGATAAAATGACCTATCTGAATACAGCGGATATGTACCTCCACTCGTCCCTGATTGAGCTGGAGAGCCTTTCCTGTCTGGAAGCTCTCGGTTCCGGACTCCCCTGTCTGATCGGAAACTCTCCCTTGAGTGCGGCGTCCCAGTTCGGTCTGAATGAAAAGTTTGTTTTCCAGTATGATGATGTGGATGAACTGGCTGCGAAAATTGACTACTGGTATGAGAATCAGGAAGAACTGAAAGAGATGAAGAAGGAAGCCCTGAATATGGCTGAGAACTTCAGAATGGACAAGGTGATCGATGCCATGGAGCAGCTTCACCGGGATGTTATCGAATATACAAAAGGTGTCAGCAACAATCTTCCCCTGGAAGAGAAAAAAATGGCATAATTCATTTCAGGCTGCCGGAGCTTCCGGCGGTCTGGATCTGATCAGATATTTTGCAGCTGAAACAAAATTTAAAAGGGGACAAATCCCTGTTCTGAAACGAGAACCGGGGATAGAGACAAATCTATGGAAATGAGAGAAAGACCGGATATTCCCGAAGAAAAAATCATTGAAGTTACCAACAACATCAAGAAGATCGATTTCCGGAAGCCTTACAAATTTATCTATTTTGACAGATGGTTTGCCATCGTAACGGCACCTCTTTTTGCCCTGACCTTTATTTTGGTTTTTTTCTGCAGCTTTTACTTCAGTCTTCGTGTGAAGAACAAGAAAAAGGCAAGCCGGGTATTGAGAAAAAACGGTTGTATTACCGTATCCAATCACTGTCATTATTTTGACACGGTCTTTGCCAATTACATCCTTTTTCCCAAGAGGCTCTATGTCTCTGTTGTACAGAGAAACTATGAAGTTCCCTTTGTCCGTTTTGTTCTGAGAGTCCTCAAGGCATTCCCCATCCCCGCCAATCCGGTGGGATTCAAGATGATTACCAAGCCTGTGGGAGAGGCTCTGAAGAGAGGTTACCATGTTCACTTCCTTCCCGAGGGAGAACTGGTGCACCTGAGTCAAACTATTCATAAATTTAAACTGGGTGCTTTTCACCAGTCTTATCTGCACCAGGCGCCTGTGGTTCCCATGGTGTATGTTATGAAAAGACGAAAGTTCTTCGGAAAGGAACTGCCCCCCAACTGGGTGAAAATGACCTGTGTTTTCGGCGAACCCCATTATCCCCCCGCTCTGCAGGAAGGGCATAGCTTCCCCAAACAGGAACTGCGGGAGATGGCGGAAAAAGTAGCCTGCTGGATGGAAGATACAATCGCAGAGTATCATAAGTCCTGATCCGGAGAAGCGATCTGTCCTATCTGAAGTTTCTCCAGAAGTACCCTGTTCTCGTTCTGCTCTTTTGTCTGCTCCTTCTCTCTTTCTGTATTCCCGGTTTGATGAGAATCCAGTTTACAACGGATATTGCAGATTATTTTGTAGACGACGATCCGGTTCTCAGCTCCCAGAAACGTTTTATTAATCTCTTTGATCAGAACGAGTTTGTTGCGGTTCTTGTGGAAAGTGATAATGTCTTTTCTCCTGACACCCTGGAAACCGTCAACAGCCTGGGACTGAGGCTTATGGAGGATGTCCCTTTTGCTTCGGCTGTCACATCCATTGCATCGGTGAATCCGGTGCTTGCCGGAGGGCACTCTTTTCATTTTGATGATGAAGTACTCACCAGTTCTGCGGCCGAGCTGGAGGAGATCCGGGAGGTCTTTTCCGGAATAGCGTCCTTCCGGGGGCAGCTGTTTTCAGATGATATGCACCAGGCCTGGATCATTCTCAGTCTGACAGACTACCCCTCCGAGGGGGAATGGGACGGGCGGCAGACGCCCCGGCTCACCGCGGGAACGGCCGCCTACAATACGGTTCAGGTCTTCCGGGCTCCCGAGGGGATACGGCTCACGGCAACCGGTGTTCCCGTCTATGCCCATAGGAAAGAACAGGAGATGCTGGCCGATTTTATGAAGATCCTACTTCTGGGAGCAGTCATTTCGGTTGTTATGACTGCTTTCATTCTGAGAAATGGGCAGGCCATTATCGGTGCTCTGGTTATAATTTTCTTTTCTGTGGCTTCGGTTTTCGCCTGGTACGGCTGGAGCGGCCAGGCGCTGGACAACGCGTTTATGGCGGTACCGATCCTTCTGACCATGGGGCTGTCCATCGGATATTCGGTTCATATTACCCACTTCTTCGAGCTGTATTATGCCGCCGGCCTGAGCCGCAGAAAGTCTGTGTTCAAAGCTGTCCTGGAGACCTGGCGTCCCATCCTGTTTACGGTTGTCACAACAGCAGCGGCTATGCTGACCTTTATGCTGGTGGATATTGAGCCCATCCGCTGGGTGGTCTACCAGACGATTGCGAATGGCCCTTCGCTCAGCGTGGCGATGACGCGGATGTGAGCCCGCCGCGCGGGCTTTCGATGCGCGCCATCTCGACGGAAACGGCCT
>JAQQAM010000274.1 GCA_028532905.1 Spirochaetales bacterium | reverse complement strand
GAAGTCACAACAGAGTTCACCATGGATATTATCGAACCCTGCGGTCTGGTAAAGATGGACTTCCTGGGGCTGAAAACCCTGACCCTGCTGAAAAACGTGGAACGTCTGGTACAGAAGGTGGACCCCGACTTTGATGTGAATGCGGTTTCCGAAACCGATGAAAATACCTATAAAATGCTCAGTGAGGGAAAGAGTACAGCGGTCTTTCAGTTTGAATCCTCGGGAATGCAGAAGATTCTCAAGGACGCCAAGCCGGGAAATATTGAAGACCTGATCGCTTTGAACGCCCTCTACCGGCCGGGGCCTCTGCAGTTTATACCCCAATTTATTGAAGGAAAGCGGAATCCCGCCTCCATCAAATTCCCCGACCCCTCCCTGGAAGAGCTTCTGACCCCCACCTATGGAGTTATCGTCTACCAGGAGCAGGTTATGAAGGTAGCCCAGATTATCGGAGGCTTCTCCCTGGGTAAAGCGGATATTCTCCGCCGGGCCATGGGTAAGAAAAAAGTCAAAGACATGGAGAAGATGAAGGTTGAGTTCATCGCCGGAGCCAAGGAGCGGGGGTATGACGAGAAACATGCCTCGGGCATCTTCGACATGCTCGAGCCCTTTGCCGGTTACGGATTCAACAAGTCCCATGCGGCAGCCTACTCGGTCGTAGCCTACAAGACTGCTTACTGCAAGGCCAACCATGCCGCTGAGTTCTGGGCGGCCAACCTGACCAATGAAATCAACGATACCACAAAGATGACAGAATATATGGAGAGTGCCCGGGATGAGGGAATTGAGATTCTTCCTCCGGATATCAACTTCTCCGAGAAAAACTTCAATGTTGTGGACGGTAAGGTATTCTACGGACTCATCGGGATCAAGGGAATGGGAGCCGCGGCTGTGGATGTGATGATTGCCGAACGGGAAGCGAACGGCCCCTATGAGTCGTTCCTGGATTTTCTGGAACGGGTGGACCTCCGGTCGGTGAACAAAAAAGTACTGGAAGTGAGTATTCAGTCCGGACTTTTCGACAAGATAGAATCGGCCAACCGGGCGACTCTCCTCCACAATATGGAACGGATGCTGGAGCATGTAAACAGCATCAAGGAGCAGAGCCAGTACGGCCAGGTATCCCTCTTCGGAGACAGCCAGGAGGAGATCACTCCGGAACTGCATCTGGAAAACGTCCCCCCCTGGGAGAGCAAGGAAATACTGGAGATCGAGAAGGCCAATCTGGGATTCTACTTCTCCGGACATCCTCTGGACGAATACAGAACCTACTGGAACAAATGCACCAACCTCAAACTGGACAAGGCCCGCCGGGCGTCTACCGAAAAAGACTATACCATCATGGGTATGATCAAGAGCGTCCGTTCCCTGATGACCAAAAAAGGGAGCAAAATGGCCTTTGCTGCCGTGGAAGATTTCAACGGCAGCATCGACCTGGTCCTGTTCTCAAAGACCTATGAAAAGTATGCCCACCTGCTGGAAGAAGACAAGGTTCTGGGTATGATCGGACAGGTGGATCTTTCCAGAGCTGAGCCCAGCTTCAAAGTCAAGGAGATTTTCCTTCCCGAAGAGATGCGGGAGATTCAGTCCAGTGAAGTTCATATCGAACTGGATGAGCGTGATTTTGTCCAGGATGAACTGGTCGACTTCCGGTCCTTCCTCCAGGACAGGGGCGGCAGCAGTTCAGTCTATCTGCATGTGAGACGTCCCCATGATAAGTTTGTCGTGAAAGTCTCGGGACAGATCGCCATCAGCCCGGCTCCGGATGTCTTGAAGGAAATCGGCCAATATCCTATTGTATCTAATGTCTGGAGAGAGTAAGACCCAATTTCACAATACCCGGGAGAGTTTTTTATGAGTCCATTTCAGGCTGTATTTCAATTTCTTGCTGCTGCTGTTTCTGTATACATGCTTCTGATTATATTCCGTGTTCTACTGAGCTGGTTTCAGGGAAGAATCAACGGCAGAGGTGTTGAAATTCTGATGAAAATCACAGACCCCTACCTGAATAAGTTCCGGAGTTTCAGCTGGCTCCGTTTCGGGATGCTCGATTTTTCTCCTGTTGTGGCCATTGCCGTTCTGGGTATGGTTTCCCAGATCTGCACATCTCTGGCTGTATCGGGAACTCTGGACCCCATGCTGATTGTGGTCTATATCCTCAATACGATCTGGAGCTTTATCTCCTTTTTTATCAATCTGTTTATCGCTCTTATGATATTCCGGCTTGTTACGGTTCTGTTCTTTTCAACCTGGAATCATCAGATTCTGTTTCAGATAGACAGCCTGCTTTATAAAGCGGTAGCCCGGATACTGGGCTTCTTCACAACCAAAACTGTCAAGTTTTCAACAGGACTTGCCATTTCCGCCGGTATACTGCTTGTCATCAGAATCGGCCTTGGTTTCGGATTTTCCTGGCTTTTCAGTTTTCTGATGAGTCTCTGATCTCCTATGTTCCTGGGCGAACTGCAGCAGCCTGTCAACAGGCTGAAGGGAATAGGACCGAATCATCATAAATCCCTGTCTGCTCTGGGAATCCTGACAGTAGGACAGCTTCTGTCCCACTTTCCTCTCCGCTATGAGGATCATCAGACAAAAAGAACCATCCTCCAGGCGGCGGGAACCGAAGCGGTGAATACGGTCATGACCGTTGTGGGTCGGGACAGCTTCTACTGGAAAGGCAAACAGACCCTGAAGCTCTTTGTTGAGGACGGGTCCGCCAGGGGTACCCTCCTCTGTTATCACCGGAATTTCCTCGGCAACAAGTATCCCGACGGCTCTCAGATTTTTCTGCACGGCCATTTTCAGTACAAATTCGGTGAGTGGAGCTGTGCGGACTTTGAGTTTGAGCCCGTGTCAGCCCGTCCGGATGTCTTTGGAAAACTCCTCCCTGTTTACCCCCTGGGGGGCAGCCTGAATCAGAATGTACTCCGGAAAGCCGTGGATCAGGCCCTGAGAGAATACACACCCGGCCTGAAGGAGGAGCTTCCCTCCTCACTCAGAGACCGATTCTCCTTTCCCGACAGACTGAGTGCCCTCAAAGCCGTCCATATCCCCCGGAATCCCGGTGAAGCCGCCGAGAGCCGCAGCTACTTCATTTATGAGGAACTGTTCCATCTGCAGCTGGCAGTGGGACGCAATGCTCTGAAGGAGCGCAGTGTAATACGGAGCGGGAGCAGCGGTATCAACAGGGAACTGGAAAGCGCCCTGCGAGACGCCCTCCCCTTTAAACTGACGGAAGACCAGGACAAGGTTCTGGATGAAATTGCCGCCGACCTGGAAACAGGACGTCCCATGAACCGGCTCATCCAGGGGGATGTGGGTTCAGGAAAAACACTGGTTGCCTTTATTGCCGCCCTGAATGTGATCAGAGGAGGCCGGCAGGCTGCCCTGATGGCTCCCACAGAACTACTGGCCCGGCAGCATGCCGAATCGGCTGCCCGACTTCTGGAACCCCTGGGTCTGTCCATCGCCTACCTTTCAGGGAACACCCAGGGAGAAGGGAGGAGACATCTTTTGAAGCAGCTGAAATCGGGGAATGTGGACTTTGTGATCGGCACCCACGCCCTGTTCTCGGAGGATGTAGAATACAGGGATCTGGGCCTGGCGGTCATTGATGAACAGCACCGCTTCGGTGTGGCTCAGAGACAGGCTCTGGCGGAAAAGGGGAAATGTGTGGACCTGCTGTATATGACGGCCACTCCCATACCCCGGACCATGGCCATGACAGCCTTTGGAGACCTGGATGTATCCAGCATCAAAACCATGCCTGCCGGCAGAAAGGTGATCGAAACCCATCTGACCCGGGAGGGCAATGAAGAGAAGGTTTACAATTTTGTCACCGGCGAGCTGAACAAGGGACGGCAGGCTTATTTTGTCTATCCCCTGATTGAACAGTCTGAAAAAATAGACCTGAAGGATGCGGAGAATATGTATGCCCATCTTCAGAAAGTCTTTCCCGGCAGAACTCTGGCCCTGATCCACTCAAGGATTCCGGATGATGAGAAAAAATCCCGAATGGAGGGCTTCTCCCGGGGTGATACGGACATCCTTGTGGCTACATCTGTGGTGGAAGTGGGTGTGGATGTGCCCAATGCCACGATTATGGTCATAGAGCATGCCGAGCGCTTCGGCCTCTCGGCTCTGCATCAGCTCAGGGGACGGGTCGGACGAAGTGATCTGCAGTCTTACGCTTTTTTGATATACGGCAGTAAACTCACGGATGACGGAAAGCAGAGACTGAAAATAATGATGGAAAACAGCGACGGCTTCGTCATTGCCGAAGAGGATCTGAAGCTCAGAGGTCCGGGAGAGATAGCCGGAGTCAGGCAATCGGGGTATATGAAGTTCAGAATTGCCGATATGATCAGAGACAGTGATGTTCTGATGCAGGCCCGCAGTGATGTACTGGCCATTCTGGAGGCGGACCCCGGGCTGGAGCAGGAGGATCACAGGATTCTGGATGAACTGTGGAGGGCTGCTCCGCCTTTCAGTGAGACCCTGATCCGGACAGGCTGATCAGGCAGGTCTGCCTGCACCATCGCACCGGCGGCACCGGCGGCACCGGCAGCATCGTCTGCAGCACTGTACCAGCAGCATCGTCTGCAGCACTGCACCGGCGGCATCGTGCCGGCAGTATAAACAAAAACAGGGATGGCTCGAAAGAGCCGCCCCGGAAACAAGGAAATCAGATATGAGAGTTACCGGCGGCCGTTACAACGGCAGAACCATAAAATGTCCCAAGGGTATTATCCGCCCGGCCATGGACAGAATGAGGGAATCCATGTTCTCCATCCTGGGACCCATGGAGGGGCTCTCGTTTCTCGATATTTTTTCCGGTTCGGGTTCAGTGGGAATCGAGGCAGCCTCCAGAGGAGCCGAACCGGTCCACCTTGTGGAGAGTGACTATATCAAAAAGAAAACCATCGGAGAAAATACCAGCTGGGTGGAAACCGAGATCAAACTCTTTCTCATGCCCGCCGAGAAATTTCTGAAACGCTTTGACAACGAGTATGACTTTGTCCATCTGGACCCGCCCTTTCCGTTCAAACAGAAACTGAAGGTTCTGGAACTGGCGGAATCAGCGGGAGTCCTGAAGAAAGGGGGCACTCTGACCATGCACTATCCCGGAGAAGAAAGCTATCCCGAAACTCTGGGAAGCCTCAGGCAGTACGACCTGAGGGAGTACGGCCGGTCCAAGCTGATTTTTTATACCAGAGACTGAAGCTTTTCCAGATTAGAACCGCATCCCCCTTTTGAAATAAGATTCCTCCATCTTTCCCTAAGCAAGGCCTCCTTTTTTATCGATAAGGTAATATGGTTTTCAGCTTACGGCAGTCTCTTCTACTCTCATTGTTTATCCTCATATCTGCACTCCCCCTGAGTGCAGCCGAACAGATCCACAGAGTGGAACCCGGAGAGAGCCTATACTCTCTGGCAAAGGACTACGGCTGCACAGTGGACGATCTGAAAAGACTCAACAGTCTGGAACGGGATATCCTGTACAGCGGAGAAGAACTGATGATCCCCCCGGTCTGGCCGGACAGACACACGGTCAATGCGGGTGACACCCTTTCGGGTATTGCTGTCCGTTACGGCATCCCCCAGGACAAACTCATATCTTTAAACAGACTGAAAGACACAATGCTCCGCAGAGGGCAGGAACTGGAACTGATCCGTCCCCCCTACAATGAAGAAACCTATACGGTGAAAAAGGGAGATACCCTCAGCTGGATTTCCCTGAAGTTCAACATATCCCAGGAACGGCTGAAACAGATCAATCAGCTGGGAAGCAGCAGCCTCCGTGAGGGGCAGACAATTGCCCTGACCGCCTCCCGTCCCCAGACCCTAATCGTTGCGGGGGGAGATTCTCTGTGGAATATATCAAAGCAGTACGGAATCCCTGTGGAAGAGATTAAAAGCTGGAACAACCTGAGCTCCGACACCCTGAGAAAGGGGATGGAACTGCAGCTCTATCCCCGGATACTGGAACTCAGCGATGCCGAAAAGCTGGTGGCGGCGCCTGCTGTGAGACTACCGGGATCAGAGAAAACGCCCGATGAAACAGCCTCTGATGACAAGGCGGCCGAAAAACCGGAAGCCCCGGACACCGAAACCCGCCTGGCCTCCATGAATGATACCCGTTCCCTGTATATCTCCAGTCCCTCAAAACGGAGAACCCAGCCCTCTGCCCGGTACTATGAAGAGGATCTGAAGGACCCCATGGCCAATTACAGACAGGCCAGCGCCCTGATGCAGAGATTCGATGAGGCAGCCCGGGCCCTCCCTCCCTTAAGCAGAAAGCTGAAAGGGTATACCATAATTCTTGACCCCGGACACGGCGGGCTGGACCCGGGGGCCATTGTAGAAAATGTGGACGGCAACGGAAACAAGGTCTATGTTGTGGAGGATGAATACTGCTACGACATCAGCCTGAGGGTCTACAGAGATCTGATCCGCCACGGCGCCGATGTCCATATGACCATCATAAGTCCTGATCATACCATCAGACCCACAGAGGACGCCTCTCTGACCTTTGTAAACGTCAAGAACGAAGTGTACAACAGCCTTCTGATCAACAGCCTGGACAGACGCTATGTCTGGCCTGTGGGAAACAGCTGGGGACTGGATCAGAGAAAAGAAGTGGCCGCGGAATTCCTGGACGGAAAAAGGAAGAAGAAAACAGCCTTTATCAGTATCCATGCCGACAACAACCCGGGAGACGGCGAAGGAACCAGAATCCTCTATCATCCCGGTGAAAACGGCAGCGCCTCTGAAGATCTGGCCCGGCACATGACCGGCTTTATGGGAAGCGGATCTGACTACAGATCACAGAATGTCCGGGTTCTCAGTGATAATCCGGCGGGGGCCTCCATTCTGATTGAAGTGAGAAATCTGGCATATGCCAGCAATGCCTGGGCCATCCGGAACGAAGAACTCAGGCAGGATGATGCCGACAGAATCGTCAGGGGAATCGTCTCCTATTATAATTAAAACAGCTTAACCCATATTCAGTATATTGGGGTTTTTTCGATTCCCTTTTTCATACTATACTGGTGCCCATAAAAGTTTGGAGAAAGGAAATGAAGAATAATCTGCTGAGGCTCCCCCAGGGGACAGAATCCCTTTATCTGGAAGAAACATTCAGACATCGGAAAATCCTCAGACATATGGAAGATATGAGCGAAGACTGGGGCTACCTGCCCGTACAGACCCCTGTTTTCGATTTTTACGATAATTACAGACAACTTCTGGACAGCAAGCTGGAGGAACAGACCTACAAGATGATAGACCGGGAGGGAGATCTAATGATGCTCCGTTCCGATATCACCCTGTTTCTGGCCAGACAGATGGGTATGATACTCAGTGAAGAAGAACTGCCCCTGCGGGTCCATTATTCCGATTCCATCCTCCGTTATCAGGATCATGAAGACATCAGCAGCCATGAGTTTTTTCAGGCCGGCTGCGAGCTGATCGGAAAGCCCGGCAGAGAGGGTGACCTGGAGATTCTGTTTCTTCTGGCCGAGCTGTTACGCAGCCTCAAACTGCCCGAAAGCCGGATTCATGTGGGTTCCACCGAACTGTTCAAGACAATCGCCGGTTCCCTGACACCCGAAGGGGGCACTCTGCTCAAAAAATACCTGCAGACCAGAGAAGAAAAAGAGATCAGAAAAACCCTGGGCAGGGTCTACAAAAAAGAAGATGCCCTTGAACTGAGCAGACTGCTGCTGTTCATCGGTTCAGCGGATGAGTTCACCGCCAAAGCCGGGGACTGGGAAAAACTGATGGAGGGAGCCCTCAAACCGGCCCTTGATCATCTGCGGTCCATCAGCAGCGGCTGGAAGGAAATTGACGGTTTTGATGAACTGTTCAATATCGATCTCTCGGAAACCGGAGATCAGGCCTATTATGCGGGTATCGTTTTCAACGCCTATACCGAGGGGAGCGGTACAGCTGTCGCATCAGGAGGCCGTTATGACGGTCTTCTGGATCATTTCGGCTATACGGGAGGCAAACCCGCATCATCCGTAGGCTTCTCTTTATTCCTGAGAAAACTGGAGAAGCTGAGTGCCATTGACATCCCCGGTTTTCCTGAAACCGAAACCGATGAATCTATTTCGGCGGCACAGAAACTGGCCGCCGTCAGGAAAGGAAAGTAATCATGAGCAGCCCTTTAACCATAGCCCTTCCCAAGGGTAGATTATATGACCGTGTTCAGAAGCATTTTGAAACGAAAGGCATATTTTTCGAATTTGAAAAAAGAAAACTCGTAGCCTATGACCGTGAGGAGAATCTTAAGATCTATCTGGTAAAAAACAGCGATCTCCCCACCTATGTCGCCCATGGTATAGCCGGGATGGGAATCTGCGGAGAGGATGTTATCCTGGAATCGGGACACCATTTTCACAAACTCCTCCCTTTCTCCTTCGGCGGAACCTCTCTGAGTCTGGCGGGACTCAAGGATTTTTCAATGGAAGACAGAGGCGGCCCCCTGACCATAGCCACCAGCTATACAGAAATGACAAGACGCTATTTCCATGACCAGGGAATTCCTGTGAAAATCATCAAACTGAACGGCAGTGTGGAACTGGCTCCCGTGCTGGGTCTGGCACCCTGCATTGTGGATCTTGTGGAAACAGGAAGCACCCTGAAAGCAAATAATCTTGAGGTTTTCCAGAAACTGCACGATATTAAAGTACACCTTATCGCCAATCCTGCTTACTACAAGATCCACTACAAGGCGATTAATAAATTCATCGGGCAGATCCGGGAGGACTAAAAAAGGATGATCAGAGTCAACAGAGAAACAAAAGAAACATCCATCCGGCTGGAACTGGATATGCACAAAGGTCCGGCTGTCTCGGTACAGACGGGGCTTCCTTTTTTCGATCATATGCTGAATGCCATGGCTTTTCACGGCGGGTTCACCCTCAATATTGAAGCGAAAGGTGATATTGAAGTGGATCCCCACCATCTGATTGAAGATACGGGACTGGTTCTGGGAGATGCCCTGATGCAGTGCTTTGAAGAAACGGGTGCCGTAAAACGGTACGGCAATTCCATCATCCCCATGGATGATGCCCTGTCTGAAGTGGTTATTGATGTGTGCAGACGCCCCTATCTGGTTCTTCAGGCCGACTGGCCCCAGGAAAGTGCGGGCAATTTCGATTTTTTCCTGATCAAAGAATTTCTTCAGGCTCTGGCCAACAGAGCCGGACTGAACATACATGCTCTGTGCCGCTATGGTGACAATTCGCATCATATGGCAGAGGCTCTCTTCAAGGCTCTCGGACGGGCTTTGTATGGAGCGTACTGCCCGGCAGAGGGGAATGCAGCCGAAATGTCAACCAAAGGGATGATTTAATTAGGCTAGTATTCGTTCACTTTTTATTGAAAACTGTTGTTTTTAATCTTATAATGGTGGTATCTCGATGAAAAAAAGGGAAATTCTGGATTTAATTCCGGAAGACGGATTTATAAAGGTTCCGGAGACGGGATCTGTCCCCCTTAGCTCTGAAAGAAAAGTAATCCTTATGAGGAAAGGAAATCAGCTTTTCAATGAGGGCGACGTCGAGACGGCCGGAAGGATTTTTATTACCATTGGTTATACCGACGGCCTTATCCGTGTGGGAGACTACTACTACAGCCATAACAGGACTCTGGAAGCCCTGAGGATGTATAAAGCAGCTCCGGCTCAGGACAAGGTCGATATGATTGCAGAAAAGATGGCTTATATTGTCCGGGGATGGCTGGAAACAAATTTATAAAGAGTTATTTAATTTAAGGAATTACAAAATGTCACAGGACAAGCTGAGCTTGGATGAACTGACCGGAAGTTTATCAGAAGGACCGGGAGAGGAATCTCTGAATGAGATTTCAGAACTCTCCAAAAGAGGTTATCAGCTTCTCAAAGAGAACCTGACTGCCCGTGCCCGTGAATCATTTGATAAAATACTGTCACTGGATCCAAAAAACAATTATGCCCTCGTCGGTATGGGCGACTGCTTCAGAAAAGAAAGAAAATTCAAAGACTCTGTTGTGTACTACCAGCGCTGTCTGGATACACATCCGGGGAATAACTATGCCCTTTTCGGACTGGCAGACTGCTACAAAGCCATGAATCAGTACAACAGGGCCATCGATATCTGGGAAGAATATCTTCTGCATGATGACAGAAATATCACGGTTCTCACCAGAATTGCGGATGCCTACAGAAAGGTGCGGAATTTCAAACGCTCCTTTGAGCTGTACCAGAAAGTTCTGACCATGCAGGAAAACAACTCCTACGCCATCATCGGCCTGGGTCATCTGTACTACGACTTCAAAGAGTATAAAAATGCCCTGGAGTACTGGGAGAGGATGCTGGAGATTGACAGAGGCCATGTGGATATCAGGGTTCTCACATCCCTGGGAAACTGTCACAGGAAACTCAAAAGTTTTGATGAAGGTGTGCCCTACTTCCTGGAAGCCCTCAGGATTCAGCCCAATAACTTCTATGCCCTTTTCGGACTGGCAGACTGTTACAGAGGGATGAATCAGCAGGAAAAGTCTCTGGTCTACTGGAATAAGATTCTGGACCTGGACAACAGAAACAAGGTTATCCTCACAAGAGCCGGCGATGCCTACAGACACATCGGTGAAGACAACAATGCGGAAGAGTACTACAAGAAGGCTCTCAATATTGAGTTTGATACCTATGCCATTCTGGGTCTTTCACTGATCAACAAGGAAAAAGGCAATTTTCAGGATGCCATAACCTCTCTTAAAGATCTGATCAGCAACGATCCGAGAAATCACAGACTCTATCTGGAAGCTGCCGAGTGCTATGAACTCCAGGGAGACAGGGAAGAGGCTCTTGAAATTCTTGCCCAGTTTCTGAAACTGGGAATACGGAACAGTCAGATTATCGACAAGATGATGGAACTCAAAGATAAGATCTAAACAGAAGTCCCGCTCCGGGTCTGCCGGTGGGCATTACTTTAGGATTGTACATGAAACTGCTTGGAAATATTATCTGGCTCCTTTTCGGCGGCCTTCTGAATGCCATGGGATGGCTTTTTGCAGGACTGATCTGCTGTGCGACGATTATAGGCATTCCCTTCGGGATTCAGTGCTTCAAGATTGCCGGAATGGTTCTGACTCCCTTCGGGAAGAATGTCAGGCTGGGACGTTTCGGAGCAGGCGGCGCACTGGGGAATGTTCTGTGGATTATCTTTCTGGGGTGGGAGCTGTGTCTGGCGCACCTGTTCTGGGGAGTGCTGTTCTCCATCACCATAATCGGCATTCCCTTCGGACAGCAGCATTTTAAACTGGCCGGTCTGTCCCTGATTCCCTTCGGTGCCGAAATCAGCTGATAAATAAATCAGCTGAATCAAATTCAGCCGGAAAAAGAAAATCATCCGATAAAAAACCCGCTGTCCTTGAGGTGAACCCTTAAAGCTGGACAGCGGGTTGATTATTTGAAAGGAAACCGCCTGTTCAGGCGGTTTATCTGTCTGCCGGACGAAAGGAGTCTACTGCTCCAGAACTGCCTTGATCCGGCGCACACCTCTGGAAGAGGACTGCTCTTTCTTGATAACAAACTTACCAAGCTCCGAGGTATTTTCAATATGGGGGCCGCCGCAAACTTCGATGGAATAATCTCCAATGAAGTATACCTTGACCTGCTCACCGTATTTGGATGAAAACAGGGCTCTGGCTCCCAGTTCCTTTGCTTCTTCCACAGTCATGGTTTTCATGCTCACAGCCTGTTTCTTCTGAATCTCGGCGTTCACAAGATCTTCCACTTCCTTCAGCTCTTCCGCTGTCATCTTCTCAGGATGGCTGAAGTCAAAACGGAGACGCTCTTCTGTAATATTGCTTCCCTTCTGCTCAACATGATCCCCCAGAACCCGTTTCAGGGCTTCGTGAAGCATGTGTGTGGCGGTGTGGTAGCGGGTGGTCATTTCAGAATGGTCGGCCAGGCCGCCCTTGAACACCTTGTCAGCTCCCTTCTTGGAGGCTTCCTGGTGTTTTTTGAAGGCCCCTTCAAAACCATCGCGGTCTACGGTCATGCCGTGTTCCGACGCCAGTTCTTCTGTCAGCTCGAGGGGGAATCCGAATGTATCATACAGCTTGAAGGCCAGACGTCCGGGAATTTCCTTTTTGGGATTTTTCATAAGGTTGGGAAGAATCTTTTCAAACTCATGCTCACCCTTTTTCAGGGTTGTGCCGAACTGTTTTTCTTCCATTACCAGCTCCTCCAGAATCATGGAGGCATTGTCTGCCAGCTCTGTGTAGACATCCTTGTACATATCAATCACAACCTGACTGATCTGTCCCAGGAAGGGTTCTGTGATACCCAGCTTACGGCCGTGGCGGACCGCCCGTCTTATCAGACGGCGTAGAATGTATCCCTGACCCAGATTGGAGGGTTTGGCTCCTCTGGGGTCACCTATGATCATGGTGGCGGCCTTGCAGTGATCGGAAATAATTCTTATGGAGATATCAACATCTTCATCATCACCGTAGGTTTTTCCAGTGAGTTCTTCCAGCTTGGCAATTATGGGGATAAACAGCTCTGTCTGGTAAACGGATTTTTTCCCCTGCAGCATGGTGACGGTCCGCTCGATCCCCATTCCTGTGTCCACACAGGGGGCATCCAGTTTCTCATATTTCCCGTCTTCCGTCTTGTTGTACTGCATGAATACATCGTTCCAGATCTCGAAGTATTTTCCGCAGTGACATCCGGGTTTACAGTCGTCGCCGCAGGATTCTTTTCCTGTATCGTAGAACATTTCACTGTCGGGTCCGCAGGGTCCGGTTTTTCCGGCAGGGCCCCACCAGTTATCCTCTCTGGGGAGAAAGTAGATTCTGTCTTCCGGAACACCCAGTCCTCTCCAGATATCCGCAGCTTCATCATCCCGGGGCACTTCATCATCCCCTGCAAAAACGGTAACAGAGAGTCTCTCTTTATCCAGAGCCAGATACTCACTGGAGGTAAGGAATTCCCAGCTCATACTCAGAGCTTCTTCTTTAAAGTAGTCTCCCAGAGACCAGTTCCCCAGCATTTCGAAGAAGGTGAGGTGTGACGGATCTCCCACCGCCTCGATATCTCCGGTACGGATACACTTCTGATAGTCCGTCAGACGCTTTCCGGCAGGATGGGGCTGTCCCTGAAGATAGGGAACAAGGGGGTGCATTCCCGCAGTCGTAAAAAGGACAGTGGGATCATTCTCGGGGATCAGAGACTGACCCGATATTTCTTTATGATTTCTTGATACAAAAAAGTCGATGTATTTTTTTCTTAGTTCGTTACCAGTCATAGAGATGATAATAGTACAGGGAGGCCGGGAAAGACAAGAGTCTGAATGCTATTTTAACAGGTCACAGGAAGCCGGAGAAAGGGATCTGAACGGGAGAACTCAGATATACTCTTCCTCATTGCGGCCGAGAAGCACATAGGTCCCCTCCTCTTCTCTTTTCCGGATAAGATTCAGAAACTCCCGGGTCTCTTTATCCACCTCTTTCCGGGAGACTTTGGGGGAGAGAATCATGGTTTCCTCAACAATCAGTTTCCGCTGGGAGGAGAGATGGTTCAGCATATGATCCACGACCCGTTCCTCCTTGCCTCTGAGGATAAATGCGATTCTGTCGTTATCCATCTCCAGCAGCAGGTTCTGCAGATCCCGGGAACGCATCTGAAAAATACAGTCAATTGTATGAAGCTGATCTCTTATGGATTTTCCCAGTTCAGGGTTTCCTTCCTCCAGATCTCCCAGAATCCGTTTTTCTGCCCCCGTATCCATATGTTTCAGTATTTCCGTCAGCCTGTCTTTGCCGTTGATCTCCACTTCATTCACCTTGCCTATGCGGTGGGCTTTTTCACTGAGCAGGTTGTCCATACTGCTCAGGGCTTCCGGGTGGAGCTCTCTTTTCCTTCCCATCAGTCTGACAAGAGTTACCTGAGCAGAGGGATCACAGCTCTTCAGATAGGCCGATACGGTTGCCGGTTCCAGAAAAGAGAGGACAACCGAGCAGGTCTGTGGCGGTTCATCCTTGAGGAGCTGGAGAACCTGAGGCAGGGAGAGGTCGTTCATAAAGGCAAAGGGACGGGGCAGAGAGTCGGGAACCGCTTTGGCAATGATATTCTCCGCCCTCTCCTCTCCGAAGGCCTGAATCAGAAAGGATCTGGCTCTGTCCAGTCCTCCCGAACTGTTCCCCTTTAAATTGAATCTGTCCCCGAAGGTCTGGAGAATCTGCAGCGCTTCATCCCGGTTGATCTCTTTGATCCGGGCTATTTCGGCGGTAACCTGCTCAATTTCAGATTCACTCATCTTCCTGAGAACTTTTCCGGCCTCTTCTTTTCCCAGAAGGAGGAGGAAACGGGCGGCCTGGGAGGTACCGGAGGAAGCTGTTTTCTGTTCAGTTTTCTGCTCAGTTTTCTGAAGTCCCGCCGGAGCAGAAGGCATCACTGAGGGTGTGCCGGTTTTCAGCAGACCCGGGGCCTTGTCATTCAGGGCTTTCAGAGCAGCGCTGTCTCCCACTTCACGGGAATCCAGGGATCTGCTGTTTTCGGCTTTGTAGGCATCCAGGCCTTTCTGGGAAAATTTCATAATTTCATATTAAAGCCAGCGGGAGCAGCGGTCAACGGGAGCCCTTCTTTTTTTGTTCTGATTATGGAAGGATCTGCCGATTATAGGGAGGGGGACTACGATGAAAAACCTTAGAAAAACTCTTACAGTACTCTTACTCATAAGTACGGCGTCCATCCTGCAGGCCCAGACTGGAGATCTCAGCGGCGATCCGGCAGAGACCACAGCCGTAAACAGCCCGGCGGCCAGCACAGCCGATGATGCCGGAACGGTGCTCACCGTGAAAGAGGAGAATAAGCCACAGATTTTTGCCCCCTTTGCCTCCCGTATCCAGGTAGAAGCCAAAGGAAGCTCACTGCTGATCAGCTGGAAGGATTCCAGCCACCTGAGCAGCCCTTTGTACCATATATATGCCTCCCTGACCCCTTTTGATCCCTCCAGCTTTATCTATGAGAATAAAATAGCCTCTGTACAGCAGGGAGTAGAACACTTCCTGTACCGCCCAGGCGACGCCAGACCCCGGTACTACCTGATTCTGGTGGAAGATGAAGGCAAGATCTTCGATATCTTTGTCTCCTACAGAAATATGACCATGCAGCCGGTAGCCGCTGTGGAAACGGTAGTACAGGAGGAAAAGGCTGCCAGAATTGCCAACCTGAAAGTCTATCCCGAAGGACAGGCTCTGATCATTACAGCAGACTCAACAGATTTGTCCCGCCCCCATATTCTGTTCAGATCCAATGAAGAACTCATTGACCGGGATGACCTGAATGGAGCCACACAGGTCAGAACCTTTCAGAGTGAACCCATCGAACTGAAAGATCAGGTGGTACCGGGAATTCCCTTTTATTATGCCCTGGTGGATAAGGCTCTGTATGAATCGGGCAGTACCATTGTGCTGTACGACGGCAGTGTCACGGTCAAACCTGTGAGCATCGCCATGGAGGAATGGGCTCCGGAAACGGCTCACACCTTCAAATTTGCCTCCCGTCATGTCCCTCTGCCCCTATTGAATGTGGATATGGATATAGAAACAGGCAGAACCCTGCCTGATCCCGGCATCCCCCGGTCCAAAGTGGACCTCAGTGTGGACACAGAACTGGCTCTTGCCGAATTGAATTTCGGAAAATCGGTCAATATATCCCTGTGGAAACAGCCGGAACTCCTGCCGGTGGACGAAGTACAGGATGCACCGCCCGAATCGGCCTGGGTAAAGGAACTGATGCAGGACGGAAACTGGTCAGAGCTGCTCAGCAGATGCGAGACACAGCTGAAAAACAGTTACGACAGCGAAATAAGAGGGCGTCTGTTCTTCTACAAGGGGCAGGCCCATTACTACCTGGGTAATCTGGAATATGCATTTATGGATTTTCTGAGTTCCCGGACAAAATACTACAGTCAGTCAAACAGCTGGCTCTTCAGTATTTATGAGCAGAGAAGACGAACGTCTGTCAGTGAAAATCTGCAGTAGATCAGGCGAAGGCCTTTCCGCTGCTCTTTCCGATTTTAAAACTTATATCCACTGACCAGCTCTCACCGGGAAACAGGGTGATTTCCCACAGGGGGAGAAAAGTGGTTCCCTGATACAGGAGTTCGTCACCTGTACCATTGTTATAGGGCGTTTCCAGAGGAAAACACCAGAAGTGATCGGGAAGCTGCGAAAACTCGGTCTGAATGGATGTGTTGTTCATAATATCCTGTACCTGAAGAATCTGAAGGTCTTTCAGATCAGCCGGCTGGGATTCTATTTCAATGAAGTCTTCCCGGTTGTTGATGTAGTAGTATTTTGATTCACAGCTTCCGGGATTTGGAAGAGAGAGGTTGAATTCACTGCCGAATTTGTATGTGACCTTCTCATAACCGATATTACTGATGTCATACTGAAGCTCAACGCTGTTCCGTTTAAAATCATACTGCTTTCTGATTTTCACAGGCAGTTTGCGTCCCTTCCGGTCAACGGTACCGTTGCGCTGAAGCACTAAAAAGTGTTTTTCCCTGTTATGCGTCTGAACATCGTAGTAGGAACTGAGAAAATCCCCTTCTTCCACATAGCTTCCGTCTCTGAACCTGTCCAAATCAAAATCTTCCAGAAAATGGTCATGAAACGCTTTGCGCAGATAGCGGTCTCTGTGATTCCCTTTTCCCGCACCGTCACGGTGCCGGCTCAGAGTATTCAGGTAATTCCAGCTGGAGGGAAGATAGTCCAGCTCAATTAGAGAGCCCCCTTTCTGATGGCAGTAGGCATTGAGAGTATGTCCCTGATAGACAAACTCATTCATCCCGTCCTGGTCAAAATCATGGGGTATCAGAGCCGGTATAAAAATACCTTTTTCTCTGGTTGTCTTTTCAGACTCTATGAGAAAGCGGTAGGCACTGTGACGCAGCTGAATATCGTATATTCCCTTGCCCGGTCCATGCCAGTAGGGATAGTGGTTCTGGCCTTTCCAGAGCTCTTCTTTGGCGGATTTTTTCTTATACTTGTCTCCCCTCACCTGGTTGGTCAGAATCTGTGTATACATCATCTTGGAATACAGCAGGTTGCTTTCCGGGTAGACTGTGAGAAAATGGCGGTAATTGCAGTTTCCCGCCGTCTCTTCAGAAGAGGGGATATAGCTCTCCTTTTTCCAGTCCATAAGATTGGTAAAACTGGTTGTGGAGAAGTATCTTTTATCCAGGGGAACGGGATTTCTCACATAGCGGCCGGGCAGAATCATATCGATCCATTGCCGGTTATCCACTAGGAGGGTAAAAAACTCCTCCAGCCAGCCC
>JAQQAM010000273.1 GCA_028532905.1 Spirochaetales bacterium | reverse complement strand
CATGTTTCGTTTCTTCTGGAGGGGGGGGGGGAAGAGGCTGTCCTGCATGCTTCAAGCCTGCGACAAGCAGGACGGGACAGAACAGAACAACTTCTACAAAGGCTTGAGTGGACACTCTGTGGGATATCAGAATATTGCTGTACCCCTTTCTCTCCTGAAAAAAACGGGACAGGATGTACTCTTCCGTTTTGGTATCCACCGCCGACAGGGCATCATCCAGGATCAGAACCTGAGGTCTGGAGAGGAGGGCTCTGGCAAGGGCAATTCTCTGTTTCTGACCCCCTGACAGACTCACGCCTTTTTCTCCAACCTGTGTGGCCAGTCCCAGGGGGAAGTTTTTCAGATCTCTGTCGAGAGTCGTCAGTCTGACCACTTCATCCAGTTCATCGGGACCGGCACTGTCAGCTCCCAGCCGGATATTTTCTTCAATGGTGGCAGAAAAAAGGAAGGTTTCCTGAGGAATAATAGACAGTGCTTTTCTAAGCTGAGAGAGCTCCAGTTCCTGAATGTTTCTGCCGTTATACTGAATGCTTCCCGGGGGACTGTCGAGTATACGGGGAAACAGATTCACAAGTGTGCTTTTTCCACTGCCGGTCCGTCCCAGGATTCCTACGGTTTCTCCTGCGTTCAGGTCAAAGTTCAGATTTCTGATGACATTCTGTCCTCCATTGTCATCGAAGGAGAACACCAGGTCTCTGACACTCAGGGATCTGAAGGGGGTCACGGTTTCAGGTTGTTCACAGTTTCTGATCTCAGGAGTTATATTCAGTATGGCATTGATTCTTTTGAGAGAGGCCGCGCCCCTCTGAATCAGGTTGACCGTGAAGCCAGCACCAATCATCGGCCAGGTCAGCATTCCCAGATAGGACATGACGGCTACAAAATCCCCGGCTTCCATGGTTCCGTAAATAACCATTCTTCCCCCGAAGAAAAGAAGGAGGCAGGCTGTTATCCCGGTAAGAAATCCCACAATCGGCATCATCAGACCCCATATTTTTACCAGGCTGATATTGGCGTCAATGTAATTTTTATTATCCGAGTCGAAGCTCCTCAAAGCGGACTCTTCCTTGCGGAAGGTTTTTATCACACGGATGCCGCTCAGGCTTTCCTGTACCCGGGAGCTGAGATCTGAAAAACGTTCCTGCACATTCCTGAACATATCCCCCAGAAAGGAACCGAAAAACAGAACCATCAGGGTAATTACAGGAAGAGGTATGATCGTTACAGCCGCCAGACGGGGATACTGGGAGAACAGAATCCATAGAATGGCTATGGTCATAAAAACCCCGTCTGTAAATGCAACCAGGGCCATACCGCTTGCCATACGAACGGCCTTCATATCATTTGTCATTCTGGCCATAAGATCACCGGTTTTATGCTTGCCGAAGAAGGAGGAGCTCATGGACAGGAGATGATGAAAAATCTGCTGTCTGAGATTTTTCTCTATTTTTCTTGATGCCCCAATGATAAATTTCCGCCAGAAGAAACGGCCGGCAGCAATAATCAGGGCAATCAGACACATTGTCAGAACCAGGGAAAGGATTTCATCCTGCCTGAAATCTCCGGATGACAGCAGATTCAGGGTCCGTTTCATATACTGGGGTATGAGAAGCTGTCCGGCATTGGTCAGAATCAGAAAGAGAATCCCGCCGATATACTGGCTGCTGTATTGTCTGTAGTAAGGGAAGAGGGTTCTGTATTCCTTGAGCATGTATTAACTATATCGTATTTGATCTGAATGAACCAGCAGACTTTAAAAGAAGGGGATTAAGAGCTGCCGGGTTCTGATTCCGGTTTTCAAGTGAGCAAAAAAATAGGACAGCCCCTGCTGCCCTATTTGGTCTGACTGACGGAGCATCAGGCTCCTTGATCAGTCAGATTTAAAAAAATACGGGGTACATTAAAGAATGTGCTCCAGAAACTTCTTTGTTCTTTCTTCTCTGGCATTGTCAAATATCTGGGAAGGTGTTCCTTCTTCCACAATCTGACCTTCATCCATAAAGATAACCCGGTCTGCAGCCGCTCTGGCAAATCCCATTTCATGAGAGACCACCATCATGGTCATTCCCTGTTTTGCCAGATCCTGCATAACATCCAGGACTTCCTTGACCATCTCAGGGTCCAGAGCGGAAGTGGGTTCATCAAAGAGCATTACCTTGGGGTTCATGGCCAGTGCCCGGGCAATGGCTACCCTCTGTTTCTGTCCTCCCGAAAGTTCCCCGGGGTAAGAAGCGGCTTTCTCTTCCAGGCCGACCTGTTTCAGAAGACGCATGGCATTCTGTTCGGCAGAGGCCTTATCCTCTTTTTTTACCTTGATGGGTGAAACAGTAATATTGTCCAGTACAGAGAGGTGGGGGAACAGGTTGAAATCCTGAAATACCATACCCACTTCTTCCCGTATCTGACGAATGTCGGATGAAGGGTCTGTCACACTGTCACCGTCAATATAGATTTCACCTTCGGTGAGGACTTCCAGCCGGTTCACAGAACGGAGAAGGGTACTCTTACCGCTCCCCGAAGGACCGATGATCAGAACAACCTCTCCGCTTTTTATATCCAGACTGGCTCCGTTCAGAGCTTTTACGATTCCGAAATCCTTGACGGCATTTCTGATGCTGATTCTATTTTCCACGGTAAGCCATCCTTTCTTCCATAATCGCAACTAGTCTTGAGAGGAAGAGGGTGAATACCAGGTACACCAGAGCGACCATGGTATAACTTTCAAAATAGAGAAAGCTGGTGGAGGCAAACTCACGGCCTCTTCTCAAAAGATCAGAAATCGCCAGTACGGAAACAAGGGAAGAGTCTTTCAACAGAGCAATAAACTCATTACCGATAGCCGGCAGGATGACCCTCATGGTCTGGGGGAGGATGATCAGCCTCAGCGCCTGTCCTCTGGACATACCCAGGGCTATGGCCGCTTCCATCTGTCCTTTGGGAATGGACTGGATTCCCGCACGGAAAATCTCTCCCATATAGGCACCGTAGCAGACAGCCATGGCTATTACAGCGGCAACCATTCCCTGAATATTCAGGAACTTGCCCAGGGCGAAGTATATATAGAACAGCTGTACCAGAAGAGGAATACCCCTGATCAGTTCAACATATACGGTTGCCACACGGTTGAAAAATACATTTCTCGAGATCTGACCCAGACCGGTCAGCAGACCGATAAATGTGGCACAGACTATGGCCATGACGGTGACCTGAAAGGTCACGAATATTCCGTCAGGGAGAAACTTCAATATTTTAAAGTAGGGATCCGGTTTGAGAACCGGCAGAAGCACCAGTACGATGATGGCACCGAAAAAAGTGATCTGCCAGGACGAAAAGAGACCCTTATCTCCTTTGGCGGGGATAAGGGCTCCATCGGTGACTTCAATCCGGGTGTGATTGTTGTCTAGCGAAGCCATTTATTGATCAGCTCGTCTCTTTCACCGGATTCGATAACAGCCTTGAGACCGGCATTCAGCTTGTCAAGAACTTCAGAGTTTCCTTTTTTAACAGCAATTCCGTAGAACTCGTCTGTAAAAGGCTCTCCAACGATCTTCAGTACAGA
>JAQQAM010000272.1 GCA_028532905.1 Spirochaetales bacterium | reverse complement strand
TCGAAGTGCAGTTTAACACCATAGTTGCCCACGGGGGTAATGCCTTCGATGTTGACGTTGCGCTTGCCGACCTGCAACACTTCCTGCCCGGGAGCATGGCCGGTGACTTCGGCGCCTTTGAGCAACCGAAGCTAGTGGCCGATACCGCCGGCGCTCCGGTGCTTCTCGATCAGTGCATCCATCTGCCCTGCGTCGTTGACTGGGACGGCGACGGGCGGCTCGACATTCTGGTCGGCGCCGAGGACGGCTATGTGACATTCCTCCGCAACACAGGCACCGGCCCCGATGGGCGACCGGCCTTCGAAAAGATCGGGCGCGTGGAAGGCGTTGAGCCCTCGATACATGCCGGCGTCCTGCCCTCGCCCGCCGCCCACGACTTTTCCGGCAACGGCCTGCCCGACCTCGTGGTCGGCAACAGCACCGGCGAGCTTCTGTTCTACGAGAATCTCGGCCCGCGCGAAGCACCGGGACTTGCACGGGAAGTCATGATCGAGGCGGGCGGAAAACCGGTGCGCATCGCCGCCGGCCTGACGGGCTCGATCCAGGGGCCGTCGGAAAAGATGTTCGGCTATTCCTGCCCCACGATTGCCGACTGGGATGGCGACGGTCTGCCCGATCTTCTCGTCAGCGACGTCAACGGCCACCACAATTTCTACCGCAATGACGGGGGAAGGCTGCCACCGCGTTTCGAAGCGCCGCGCCCGCTGACCTGGCAGGGCAAGCCGCTGAAGACGGTCTGGCGGGTGCGCCCGGCCGTGATCGACTGGCTCGGCGACGGCCAGCTTCATTATCTCGCGCTGGATGAAGATGGCGTGTTGTCGGATTTCCGCCGTGCGTCCGACACCGAGCTTGCCGATAAACGGCATCTGCGGTGGGAAGACGGCACCCAAATGCGCTTCACGCAGGATGTCGGCGGCGGTCGCGGGCGCGTGAAACTGTGCGCCGTGGACTGGACCGGCGATGGCCGGATCGATCTCGTTATCGGTACGCATGCGCGCGCCTCCGTGCCGCCCGGTCCCGCCGGCCAGCCGCGCAACACGACCGGTCAGGCAGGCATATTCCTGCTCAAGAACATCGGCTCCAACGCTGAGCCGGCTTTCGCCTTCCCGAAGGCGTTCAGGTTTCGCGGCGAAACGATCCAGATGGCGATGCATGTCGCCTCCCCCGAAGCCGTCGATTGGGACGGCAGCGGCAAGCTCGGCCTGCTGGTCGGCGTGGAAGATGGCAGTCTGGTGTGGCTGAAGCGGGATGACCTCTCATGGTAGCCCCGGCCCTGGCAGTCAACGGATCGACGAAGATCATGGGCGTGATCGGGGACCCGATCGCACAGGTGATGACCCCGACGACGATCAATCCGATCTTCGCGGCCCGGGGGGCCAACATCGTGTGCGTGCCGCTGCACATAAGCGCCCGTGAGCTCGACACGGCCTGGGCGGGCCTCAAGGCGCTCAGAAATCTGATCGGTTTCGGCATCACCCTGCCGCACAAACAGGCGGCACTGGCGCTTTGCGGCAGTCTCGACCCGCTCGCTAAACGGGTCGGGGCGGTCAATCTCGTAAGGCGGGAAGCCGACGGCGCCTTCAGGGGTTACCAGTTCGACGGCAAGGGCTTCGTGCGCGGTTTGAAGGCACAAGGCCACACGCTTTCCGGCAGCCATTGTCTCATGGTCGGTGCAGGCGGCGCGGCGATAGCGATAGCCTTCGCCCTTGCCGAGGAAGGGGCCGCATCGCTGACCATTGCCAACCGCACCCGCACAAAAGCCGAGGAACTGGCAGACGCCGTGAACCGCGCGATGGGCCGATGCTTCGCACGAGCCGGAGACCCGCGGCCCACGCCCGGAGAGATCATCATCAACGCAACGTCGCTCGGCCTTTCCGCAAGCGATCCCCTGCCCATCGACGCGAGCCTTGTGGACGAAACGATGCTGGTCGCGGAGGTGATCGCCAAACCCGAGGTGACACCGCTTCTGGAAGCCGCACACGCCCGCGGCGCACGCGTCCATTCGGGCATTCACATGATCCGCGGGCAGGTCGACCTCATTGCCGCTCACATGGCCGAAGTGCAGACGGACAGCTGAGATCAGAGCGGCTTTCCGGCCTCGCACCCGGCCGCAAAGCCCGCGATCAGCGCGATCTGCGCCTCGAGCATGTCGCGGCCATCGCTTGTTGCAGCCCCCCGCTGGCGGGCGAGCTTCAGAAGTTCCGTATCCCGCGCCAGCGCCGCGATGTCGGCCACCAGCATATGCGGTCCGACCCCATCGAGATCGACCGGGAAAGCACAGGGAACTGATGATGGAAGCCAAAAAGTGCGGCCTCTCGGACAGCCGGATTGCCCAGCTTACCTCGGAAGAGCCCGAAGCCATTGAAAAACTGAGACAGTCCATGGGAATCGAAGCCTCTTACCACTTTGTGGATACCTGTGCCGGTGAAATCAATGCACAAACTCCCTATTTCTACTCCAGCTGGGGTGAGATTGATGAAGGAACTCCCACAGGAGATGAAGGTGTGATCATACTGGCATCCGGGCCCAACAGGATCGGCCAGGGCCTTGAGTTTGATACCTGCTGTACTCTCAGTTCCATGAGTCTCAGGGAAGAAGGGATCAAGACCATCATGATCAACTCCAATCCCGAAACCGTATCCACAGACTTTAATATTTCCGACCGTCTTTATATGGAGCCTCTTACCGCGGAATCTGTGAAGCAGATAATGAAAAAAGAGCAGGTGAAAAAGATCATCGTACAGCTGGGAGGACAGACTCCCCTGAATATGGTGGAAGAGCTTGAAGAAGCGGGCGCCGAGGTTGTGGGAACAGCTGTTGAGAATATCAACAAGGCGGAGGACAGAAAACTCTTCTCCGAAGCCATGATCAAGCTGAAGCTGAACCAGCCTCAGAACAAAAGTGCCTACACACGGGATGAAGTGGCCCAGTATTCCAGGGAAATCGGATTTCCCGTCCTTTTGAGACCCTCCTTTGTACTGGGGGGACGGAGCATGTTTATTGCCTATTCCGAAGAAGAGCTGGATATCTTTCTCTCCAAGGGAATCCCCATCTCCGATGACAGGCCTGTGCTGGTAGACCAGTTTCTGGAAGATGCCTTCGAGTATGATCTGGATGCGGTCTCTGACGGTGAAAATGTCTATATCGGCGGAATCATGCAGCATATCGAGGCTGCGGGTATCCACTCGGGGGACTCGGCCTGTGTCTTTCCTCCCTATAAATCGACCCCCAAGGTTCTGAAAGAGATGGCTGATGCCTCTGTTGCCATTGCCAGGGAGTTTCAGGTCAAGGGATTCCTTAATATCCAGTTTGCCGTGAAGGACGATGTCCTTTATATTCTGGAAGTAAACCCCAGAGCCTCGAGAACCGTCCCCTTTCTCTCCAAGACCTCCGGTGTAAACCTGATACAGGCTGCCGTACGGCTCTGGAACGGAAAAGATCTCAAGGCGCAGGGCCTTGTGGATTCAAAGACCGGTGTGGGGCAGGGACAGTGTCAGACAGGCTGGGCTGTCAAAGAGGCGGTCTTCTCCTTTGACCGGTTCTCCGGACTGGACCCTGTTCTGGGACCTGAAATGAAGTCCACCGGTGAAGCCATCGGAATCGGGGAGAGTTACGGGGAAGCCTTTGCCAAGGTACAGGCAGCTGTGGGCTGTTATCTGCCCACTAAGGGACGCGTGTTTGTCACCGTCTCCGACAAGGACAAGCAGACCATCCTCCCCATCATCAAGGAACTTGTGGAGATGGGATTTGAAATTGCCGCTACAAGGGGAACAGCAGACTTCCTCTATAAGAACGGAATCTTCAGCGAGGTGATCCTCAAGCTCCATCAGGGACACCCTTCGGTTGTGGATCATATGAGCAGCGGCCGGATCGATCTTCTGATCAATACTCCTCTGGGACGGAACTCCCAGATTCAGGATGAGGAGATCAGAACCGAAGCGGTTAAAAGGAAGATCCCTTATACAACCACCACCAGTGCCGCACAGGCGGCGGTGATCGGTATCCGTTACCTGAAAGGGGAAACTGTGACCAGTAATCCTCTTCCCGGTAGCTGGTAAGCCTGGCGGTGCCCCTACGGCGGATGCCGGCGGCGTGAAACCTGATTTCAGGACCGATGTGAGGGGCTGGCTGGGAGGGCTGAATGCAGCCTTCCCGGCTGAACAGGTAAATAACAATTGAATCAGGACAGGCGGTCTTCTCCGGAGGGCCGCCTGTTTTTTTTGGAGAAAGGGTTTTTCAGGGAAGAAGGGCAGGACAATGGGCAGGAACAAAGGGCTTATAAAATAAGCGGGCTGCCCCACTTTTAAATGTGAAGGCAGCCCTTTGTCAGTCTGTCAAAACTATATTCTAATCGGAATAAAAACTTTATTCTTCAAGAACGAAATTGTTGTAGTAGAAGTTGATCGCATCGATCAGAGCTTCCCAAGAGGCTTCAATGATGTTTTCTGAGACTCCCACCGAGTCCCAGGTGATGTTGTTGTCCGTAAAGGTAATGAATACCCTTACTTTGGCAGCCGTGGCTTCTTCGGGGTTCAGGACACGCACCCTGTAGTCTGTGAGGTGGATGTTCTTCAGAAAGGGGTAGCTGGGAATCAGTGCATCCCGGACAGAGGCATTGAGTGTGTCCACAGGTCCTTCACCCACGGCGGCTCCCATATGTTCCACACCTCCCGCTTTAAGGAAGAGGCGTCCCACTGTCTTGCTCTTGCTGTCCATGGTTTTGTAGGACTCCAGGTGGTAGTTCTGCAGCTCGAAGAGGGGAGTGAACTTATTCAGGGCTTTTCTCATTATATTGTCGAAGGAGGCTTCTGCCGCTTCGTACTCATAGCCTTCCATCTCTTTTTTCTTCAGAGTGTCTGTCAGGGAGGCTACAATGTCTGATCCTTTGTCAAATTCGCCGTATTTGGCAAGTTTTCTCACAATTGTGGATTTTCCGGCCAGTTCGGAAAGAAGAATACGCCGGGAGTTGCCCACCAGAGAGCTGTCCATATGCTCCATCAGGTGCTCCGCCTTGGCCAGAACGTCCGCATGCTGTCCCGCCTTGTGGCTGAAGGCTGTTTCCCCCACATAGGCCTGGTTCTTTTCGGGGATGATGTTTGCTTTTTCCGCTGTGAACCGGGAGAGTTTTGTCAGTTCCTTGAGATTGTCCGCCGCATAGATGTTTCGGCCCATTTTCAGTACCAGGTTGGGAATGATGGCGCAGAGGTTGGCATTGCCCACTCTTTCTCCCCATCCGTTGATGGTTCCCTGTACGTGGACGGCACCGGCATCCACCGAAAGGATGGAAGAGGCCACCGCCGTGCCTGTATCGTTATGAAAGTGTACACCCAGAGGCGCCAGATTCAGCTGTTTCAGATCGTTGATGGCCGCCACCGCCTGTTGAGGCAGGGTGCCGCCGTTTGTGTCGCACAGAACAAGGCAGTCTGCCCCGGCTTCAGTCGCGGTTTTCAGAACCTGTACCGCATAGTCTCTGTTCCGGAGGTAGCCGTCGAAAAAATGCTCCAGATCAAAAATGATTTCACGGCCCTCTGATTTAAGATAGCTCACCGAGTCGTGGACCATGTTCAGGTTCTCATCCAGACTGGTTTTCAGGACTTCCTGCGCATGAGCGTCCCAGGCTTTTCCGACGATCACAACTGTGGGTGTTTCCGCCTGGAGAAGAGCATTGATATGGGCATCCTGAGACGCCTTGCCGTCGGGTTTTCTTGTGGACCCGAAGGCACAGATTTTTGAGTGTCTGAGGTTCAGGTTCCGTACTTCTTTAAAAAAAGCGGTTTCCCGCTCCGAAGCCAGGGGGAATCCTCCCTCAATATAGTCAATTCCGAAGCTGTCCAGCATTTCTGCAATTTCTAGTTTGTCCTTCAGGGTGAAGTTGATGCCTGTTCCCTGAGTTCCGTCCCGCAAAGTCGTGTCGAATACTGCAATTTCAGATTGTCCCATATTTTTTCCTCATCAAGTTCTTATAAAAAGAACTCGTTGCTAATCGTAGTAAATAGCAATAAAATAGTTTTATGAGTAAAGATAATGTATTTGACAGGCTTGTTAAAGACCTTTCTTCCGATGAACGGCGAAAAATGATGCAAAAAATGGAAGAAAATATCCATGTAAGCTCAGAACCACTGGATAATACGGTTGAAAGTGAGTCAATTCAATCGATAGAAGAAGAATATAAGGCTCTTTCTTGGTTAGATAAGCTGTTAATATTTCTGCAATCTTTGTTTTTGGCAAAAGATCGTCAGGAATTGACGAAAAAATATGTTGTGAGGGGCGTGGCTCGCCAGCTGGCGTATATAAGTCCCGATCTGATTGATGTAAAACATGAGGCTTTGACGGGAGAATTTTGTAAAAAGCTGCAGGATATTGAAGAATCAGCCGGATTTATAAAACATTCCCTGTCTGTTTGCTTTGGAATTGATAAATCAAAGTTCTATGCCCTTATGGGGCAGCTTGAATTCCAACAAATCCATGATGCCCTCAGGGAGGCCGTAGATCCTCTGGGGATTGCCCGTAAATCCCCCAATCTGGATGCCCCCTCCATTCGCCGTAATATTAATGATAATACAGAAGCTCTTCTGGCCCGGATCGGCAGGGAGGACCGGATGAGGATGGTGGAGACAACCAGAACCCTCAATACCCTGTATCAGATCAGTCTCTTTCCCTATAGCACGATTATCAGCCAGTTTCCTGATTCTCCTGACGGCTCCACTCTGGCAGCCGGATTCTCATCTGTAAAAGAGCCGCTGTCTGAACTGGCTGCTATATTGAAGGCTTTCCGTACGCCGCCGTCCATTAAACTTCTGGAAGCCGTTTTTCTCCTCTATTATTCGGATGATGAAGTGGATGAAAGCGGACTGGATGAAAAAATAGCAGAAAGCATTACACGCTGTAACACTCTTTTTCAGAAAATAAGGGACTTTAACAGTGCCGTACCCCTGTCGGATCTGATGAAAGTCATCTACCAGGATCCTTTTTACGCCGTTCCCAGATCCGGCGGAGGGGAAGACTGGTTCTATTTTTACAGACAGTACTGGATGGATACCCTCACTGAGCAGTTCCGGATTTTTTCCAGGGAACTGAAGATAGAAGAGATCGCCCAGGAGCTGCAGCGTTACTGGGACCTGCCGTCTCTGATCTTTCTGCCGGGATATACTCCCCGTGATCAGCATACCGCCTTCAGTTATTCCATGGCGGCAATGCATACTTTTTTTGAAGAAAACTATCAGAAAAAACTGTACTATCCTATGAAAATTATTCTGGTGGACGGCAGTTTTTATAAAAAGAACAACCGGGAAGATTTTGAAAAAACCTTCCAGATCCTTGTGAAATTCGGAGACCGAATCAAGTGGTTTACCAATAAACTGGCTCCCGAAGGGGATACCGGCGCGGAACTCAGAAAAGCCAGCCATGAACTCCGGGAAGATCCCGAGGCACTGGATAAACAGATTCTGATCATATCCAACAGACTCAATCGGGATGCCCAGCTGATTCTGGAAGATGCTATTCACTGTCTGGAAATCATGGGCAAGCTGATGAACGGTGTGGTCATGGGGAACGGCGGTGCCTATGACACCCTGTCCAACTTTTCTGAACTGGGGGGGCGCAATAATGAGGAGCTGCGGCAGAATGTGACCGAATGCGCCGATGATATCCATAAAATCACCAACGGACTGAAAGATCTTTTCAATCTGGAGAAAGAGAAGCTGGACGAGATGACAAGAGAGGAGCGGGAGTCATCTTGAGTCTCCCTAATCAGCGGCTGATTTATTGACTATTCATACTAATTCTGCTTAAATCTTTCCAAGCAAGAAAGATGTGAGGCGGATATGGATAAACAGAAAAAACAATGGCTCAAGCTTATGGGTGCAGCCCTGAAAAAAGCAGCTGAAGACAAAGGACTGGATCAGTCCGAATTTACAGACAGGATTATTGTCGAGCATCCGCCCCGACCCGAAATGGGAGATCTGGCGTTTCCCATGTTCCCCTTTGCCAAAGACTTCAGAACGGCTCCTCCTACCATAGCAGCGGCTGTTATCGAGGCCCTGGGTGAGGATATTCCCGGTACTGTCAAAACCGCAGGACCCTATGTTAATGTATTTCTTGACAGGTCTGCCCTGATTGCCGATCTGATTGCCGACAGCAGTGATGAAACCTACGGCACTTCAGACCTCCTTGCGGGCCAGAAGATCATGGTTGAGTTTTCCTGCCCCAATACGAATAAACCCCTTCATCTGGGACATCTGAGAAATGATGCCATCGGTGAGAGCATCTCCCGAATCCTTATGGCTTCCGGTGCGGAAGTGCAGAAGGTGAACCTTATTAATAACAGGGGTGTTCATATCTGCAAGTCAATGCTGGCCTACCAGAAGTTCGGCGAGGGAGTCACTCCCGAATCATCCGGCCGCAAGGGAGACCATCTTGTGGGTGATTTCTATGTGAAATTCAATCAGTGGTCCAAGGAGGACGAAACAGCCGAAGCCCAGGCTCAGGACATGCTGAGAAAATGGGAAGAGGGTGATAAAGGCGTGGTTGCCCTCTGGGAGCTGATGAATAAATGGACCATAGACGGTATTTCCGAAACCTATAAGAATACAAATATCTCCTTTGACCGATACTACTACGAAAGCGACACCTATCTCTCCGGACGGGATGAGGTGGTCAAAGGCCTGGAAGCGGGTGTCTTTTATAAGGATGAAGACGGCAGCATCCGTCTGGACCTCTCTGACATCGGTATGGACACCAAGGTTATGCTCCGCTCCGACGGAACCTCTGTCTATATGACCCAGGATCTGGGTACCGCCATTGCCCGTCACGGAGATTTTCCCTTTGACAGACTCATTTATGTTGTGGGAGCCGAGCAGGAGTATCACTTTCAGGTCCTCTTTCATGCTCTGAAGAAGCTGGGATACTCCTGGGCGGATATGCTTTTTCATCTCTCCTACGGAATGGTGAACCTCCCCGAAGGAAAGATGAAATCCAGAGAGGGAACCGTTGTAGACGCCGATGATCTGCTGAAGACCCTGTCGGATATGGCCAGTGAAGAGATTAGAAACAAGGACAGAGCCGAAGCGGTGGGTGATGTAGAGGAAACCGGACAGAAAATAGCTCTGGCGGCCCTCCATTATTTCCTCCTTCAGGTGTCTCCTTATAAGGATATGATTTTCAATCCCAAAGAGTCTCTCTCGTTCAATGGAAATACGGGACCCTACCTTCAGTATATGTCTGCCAGAATCAGCTCCATGCTGGAGAAGTTTGAAGAGAAAAAAGAGGACTATGCGGGAATCAGCCCCGATTACTCTGTTCTGTCCAGTGATGCCGAATGGGAACTGGTGAAGAATCTGAGTTCCTATCCTTCCGCTGTCCGCACAGCCGCTGCCGATCTGAATCCTTCGGCCGTAGCCTGTCACCTGTATGATACAGCTAAAAGCTTCAGCCGCTTTTATCATGACTGTCCCATTCTGGGAAGTGATGACAAGGTTCTGACCGTCAGCCGTATCAATCTGGCCAGAGCGGCTCTGCAGGTTCTGAAGAACGGATTCGAACTGGTGAACATTCCCTTCCTGAGTAAAATGTAGGATCGGTTGTAAATATCGGCACTTGACCAACTTAGGTCTTAAATGGTATACCCATTGAGTGCCAAAATAATAGATTGTTGAGGTTAACCAAATGTACGCACTAGTTGAAATCAAAGGCAAGCAGTATAAAGCTGAAAAAGGTGCTGTGTTGAAGGTCGACAAATTTGACAAAGAGTCTGGAGATAAAGTGGAATTCGATTCCGTTCTGATGATCTCCGGCGAAGGCGATCCCAAAGTTGGAGCTCCCTACGTGGAAGGCGCCAAGGTGACCGCTGTTGTCAAAAGTAATGTCAAAGACCCGAAAGTCAAAGTCTTCAAGTTCAAAAGAAGAAAAGGCTACAAAAGAACACAGGGCCACAGACAGGCTTATACTCTGCTGACGGTAGAAGATATCCTGGGCGCCTAAGGGCGGTTTCAGTGATACGGATTGTTCTAACCTTCGGGGATTCCGGTCTGTTACAGACCCTGACATCCTCAGGTCACGCAAATAGAACAACGGATCTGCCGAGCGAAGCCTGTGCTGCCGTCTCAGTCATGCTGAGAACAGCTGCCAGGCTCTTCAGTCATACCGACGGTGTCAAAGTCGTCGGCGGGGCTGACAAGGAGGGACATCTGGAGCTTGAAGTTCTTGAGGTTCCC
>JAQQAM010000271.1 GCA_028532905.1 Spirochaetales bacterium | reverse complement strand
GGGCTGGTCCATAAAATAGAACAGACTAAAATTGATTATGAAGCCAGCCTGATCTCTCTGGAAACAGCCCGCAAACAGCTGATCCGGGATGTGGAAAAGGAGTTTTACTACCTTCTGGCCATACAGACCAATCTGGTACTGCTGGAACAGAATCTGGAACTGGCGGAAAAAAGATATCTTCAGACTCTGGAAAATTTCAACAACGGTTTCGCGTCTGAACTCCAGGTGCTGCAGGCCCAGGTCAGTGCCGCCAACTACAAACCACAGCTGAGTGAAGCGGTGAGCAATTTTGAGAACAGACACAGAAACTTTCTGATTCTCCTGGGAATGGACCCGGAAAGCAGAATTGAGCTTTCCGGCAATCTGGCACAGCCCGGCTTTACGGGGGATGCACATGTGATGATGGAGGAGTATCTGGTCAGCCGTCAGGACATACAGGCGCAGAAGAAAACTCTGGAATCTCTGGAGAACAGCAAAAAGAGTAGCCGCTCCTCGGGGTTCAGTCCGACACTGACACTCTCCGGGGGATGGAGCACCTCTGTGAATGATCCCTTTTTAAATGACAACTGGCTTCCCGACAGCTGGACGGACACAGCCAATCTGGGGCTCAGTTTGAGAATCCCTCTGGACGGCTACATCCCCGGATCCTCCCAGAAAAACGCCGTGTCCCAGATGCAGTTTAAAATTGACCAGGCTCAGCTGATGCTGGGAGCCATGACCGATTCTGCCAGAACAGAGATTCTCAACCTGAATCAGTCCATCCGGACCTCCCGGGAGCAGCTGGATCTGGCAGAGCTGAATGTGGAGCTGGCCCGCCGGTCCTATGAAATGACAGAAGAAAGCTACCGTCAGGGTGTCATGGAGCGCCTTGATGTGGAAGATTCCCAGCAGAGCTATCTTGCGGCAGTACAGCAGCAGCTCAGCAGTCAGTATAACTATCTGTCGGGGTTGATTGATCTGAAATATGCCCTCAATCTGGACTCACTGGATGAGGTTTTTGAACTGAATATGGAAGGAGACAATGAGTAATGGCTGAAACGAAAACAGGAGACAGAATCATACAGGTTATTCTGCTGATTCTTATTGCGGCAGGCATCGGGGTCATAGGCTTTCTGAAAAACCCGGAGCCAGCCGGAACAGGAGCCCCCGGACCGGGCGGCCAGGGGGGGCAGAGGCCCCAGTCGGCTCAGACCGCCCCATCCGGCGGTGAAGGACAGAGGTCCCGGCCTGACCCGGCAGGAGGCAATGCCATTGCTGTTGAGGCCGTTCCTGTTCAGCGGACGGATGTGTTCCGCTACATCCGGGTCAACGGCGATGTGACCGTGGACAATTCTGTTGATATTTTTTCCGACACCGGAGGGGAGCTGGTCTCAGCCAATATCAGCCTGGGAGACCGGGTCTCCAAAAACGAGATTCTGTTTATGGTGGACCCCTCCCTCCCCGGTCAGAATTACAGCCTGAGCACCGTCCGCAGTACTATCAGCGGAACAGTGATCAATCTGCCCTATAAGGTGGGCTCCAAAGTCACAACCGGCAATGCCGTGGCCACCATCGGCGATCTGAATGATCTTATGATACTGACCTATATCCCCGAGAGATTCGTGGCCACCCTGACAGAAGGCCTCACTGCGGATGTAAGCTTCGATGCCTTTCCGGGAGAAGTGTTCAAAGCCAGGATCACAGAAATCAACCCTGTTATGGATACCACAACCAGAACCCTTTCGGTAAAGCTGGAACTTCTGAACCGGGATGAGAGAATCAGACCGGGTATGTTTGCCTCTATGAGACTCATTACAGAAGAGAGCAGGAACACCCTCTCCGTCCCCTCACAGGCGGTTCTCTCCTACTACGGAGATTCTGTGGTGTACAGAATAAACGACAAGAACCAGGCGGAAAGGATTAGGATCACAACCGGACTCACCTCGGATGAACAGGTAGAAATACTGGAAGGCCTGGAAGAAGGCGACCGGGTCATTACACAGGGACAGAGCAACCTGACCACAGGAACAGCTGTCAGAGCGGTTGATGGAAACATAAAGGAATAAAAATGAATATTGCTGAATTATCCGTTCGCCGTCCGGTAACCATACTTATAATGACCGCCCTTTTTGTCGGGCTGGCCGCTTTTATGGTTCCCGACCTTGCCGTAGACCTGTATCCCTCCATCAGCCCTCCCTTTATTACGGTCAGCACCACCTACACCGGTGCCGGCCCCCTGGAGGTGGAAGAAGGGGTAACACGCCTGCTGGAAAAGCAGCTGTCCAATATTTCCGGACTTCAGAACATGACCTCCACTTCAAGCGAGGGGAGCAGCAGAATCAGCCTGGAGTTTGACTACAGCACAGATCTGGATGAAGCCACCAGCGATGTCCGGGATGCCCTGGAACGGGTGAACCGCTCCCTCCCTGATGATGCGGGGTCTCCGTCCATTTTCAAATTCGACTTCTCCAGCATGTCCATCATGACCCTGATCATTCAGGGAAACGAAAGCTCGGACAAGCTGAAAACCATAGCCGAAGATCAGGTTCAGCCCCTGCTGGAGCGTCTGGAGGGTGTTTCTTCTGCAGATGTGCGGGGGGGAGATACAAAAATCATCAAAGTGGATGTCTCCCAGAGCCGCCTGGAAGCCTATAATCTCTCTTTGAATCAGGTTTCTTCGGCCCTCTCCTCCCGGAATATTCAGTCGGGAGCCGGAACAGTGACCAGAGACGGTATGGACTTTACCCTCAGGGTGGATGAAAAATACAGGACCCTGGAAGAGATCAGACGGACCGTCATAGCCACTCCCAATGCGGATCAGACCTCGGGCTCTGTCAACAGATCCAGGGTTGTCCGTCTGGAGGATATCGCCGAGGTGTATGAGGGGAACAAGGATGTGACCTCCCTGGTCTATGTGAACGGTTCCCCTTCCATTTCCATCAGAATCCAGAATGAATCGGGAAGCAATACGGTCCAGGTGGCCGACAGGGTTGTGGAATCTCTGGAAGATATCGCCGAGGTGTATGAGGGGAACAAGGATGTGACCTCCCTGGTCTATGTGAACGGTTCCCCTTCCATTTCCATCA
>JAQQAM010000270.1 GCA_028532905.1 Spirochaetales bacterium | reverse complement strand
CGCGCATAATTTTTTTCTTGGCCTGTGCAGTATCGTCGCTACCACCAACTATGGCTCCCGCATGTCCCATAGTTCTTCCCGCAGGTGCTGTTCCACCGGCGATACCTCGGCCTTGAGCCGGGTCCGGGGTGCGTATACTGCCACAACTATAGCCGAATATTTCAGGGATCAGGGCAAGAATGTGATGCTCCTCTTCGATTCTGTGACCCGTCTGGCCATGAGTCAGAGAGAGATCGGCCTGTCGGTGGGTGAGCCTCCGGCGACCAGAGGCTATACGCCTTCTGTTTTTACCATGCTTCCCAAGCTTCTGGAGCGAAGCGGGACTTCCGACAAGGGAACCATCACAGGGGTCTATACCATTCTAGTGGAAGGGGATGATATGGATGAACCCATTACCGATGCGGTCAGAGGCATTCTGGACGGACATATTGTTCTGTCCCGCAGGCTGGCGGAAAAATACCACTATCCAGCGGTGGACGTTCTGGGCTCCGTCTCCAGGCTTGAGGATAAGATAATGCCCCTCCGGCTGAGAAAGAATGCCGGGTATATCCGCAAGCTCCTGGCCATGTACACGGAAAAGGAAGACCTTATTTCTGTAGGTGCCTATGCCAGAGGGTCCAATCCTCTTGTGGATGAAGCCATTGGAAAAATTGATGATATCAACGGGTTTCTGCAGCAGGAGATCGAGGAGAAGGCGGAACTGAAAAACACTCTGAAATCTGCCGGAGTCATCTGCGGCGATATTCTGACAGATGAGGATCTGGAACATCTGGACCGGATGGATAAGCGGGATGTCAAAGATTCAGCCCTTAAGGATAAGGATCTGAGAGATGAAACGATTTCAATTCACGCTTGAGACCATTCTGGAACTCCGCCTGGAGGAGGAACAGGAAGCCGAAATGATTCTGGGCAAGGCCATGGGTGAATGGAATCTGCTGAATGACAGAAAAAGGGAACGTCTTGCCATCAGGGAAAAAAATAAAGGCGCTTTTGAAAGACAGGGGGCTGATTTTCTGCAGAACGGCCTCTATATGGCCCGGATTGATCAGGAAATCCGTAATCTGGAAAAAGAAATGGAATCCCGGGAAGAGCATCTTGAAGAACTCCGGGAAAAATACAGAGCCGCCCGTGCCCGCCGGGAAGGTCTGGATAAACTGAAAGAAAAGCGGAAAGAAGAACACAATGAAATCAGGAAAAGGGCGGAAGCCCATGCCCTTGATGATTTGTTGAACAATATGAAAAAGGCTAATTAATAGGAGAGTCCCGTGGCTGGTATTCACAGCGGAGCCGGAGTGGCTAAAATCTTTTTTCTTATCGTACTGATTGTGGTGTTGATCGTGGGCGGACTGCTCTGGGTCGATTTTCTCGGACTTATTGATGCCAGGGAGACTCTCACTCCCGTACTGAGGCTTGTACGCCTGGATGTTCCCGAACCTGTGGAGCAGAGCGATGATATGTACCTCCTGGACCGGGAACGCCTGGCCAAGCAGCAGGAAGCTCTGGACATTCGGGAAGCAGCCCTTGTGGCCAGGGAAGAGGGGATCGTTTTAAGGGAAGCGGAACTCGAAGAACTGGGCAGTCAGCTGGAAGAAACCAGGAAATCTATTGAGGAAAAAGAGAAATCTCTAAATGAAGCTTTAAAAACTTACGACAATAAAAGAGCAAACCTGGAACAAAATGCAAAGTATCTGGAGGGAATGCCTCCTGAAAATGCCGTTTCCATCATGGTGGAAATGCAGGATACCGAACTGGTTGAGCTGCTCAGAACATCAGAACGTCTGGCAGTGGAATCGGGCAAAGCGTCCCTGGTTGCCTACTGGTTGTCATTAATGCCTGCGGAAAGAGCCGCAGAACTGCAAAGCAAGATGGCGTTGAAACCGGTGGATTAAACTATCTGGAGGTGCCATGGTTCAGTTATCCAACCCGACCGTTGATATGATTCCGGTTCAGAAAGGGCCATCACCTGAAAAAAACAGTCCCTCCGGGCTGAAGGACAATGGATTTCGTAAAGCTCTGGCAGAGCAGAAGGAAATCAGGGATTCTCAGAATACCGAAGCCCGGAGTACCGAAACGTCAAACGAACCCGCCCCGGAGCAGGTCAACCGGCAGGAACAAAAGGCTTCTGATGCGGAAAATCCTTCAAACCAGGATGTTCAGAACGGTGAGTCTTCTTCTGCCTCTGAAAAAAAATCAGAACAGACCGAAGACGGCACACTGGCACAGAAGCTTGTCAAAGGGAAACAGACCGGTGAGTCTCTTAAGCTGAAATCTGCCGGGAAGATTGCATCAGACCATAAGAGTACCGCAGCTGCCGGTCAGGATACACCAGTCTTATCTGAATCTCTTACACAGAACTCACAGATTACCGTCTCCCCTGGGGATGAAATCAAGGCCGATCAGTTCCTTCAGACCGCAGAAGAGGGAATCAGCACAGAAGAGACAATTCGGGAAGCGGGAGTCCGGGAAATCCTAACCGGCCTCACATCCGGTAAAACCCCGGCAGACTCCGGATCCTTTCAGATCTCTGAAAAAGCCCTGACAGCTGACTCGGATAAAGAGAAGGGAAGAGCTGCAGTCAAAGTCTCTGACAAGGCTGCCCGGTCCTCTTCTGATTTGAAAATCACTGTGGAAGACAGAAGAACTCCCCTGGAGGGAGCCCCCCTGCTGCAGGAAGTGGAGTCCGAGGGCTCATCCAATAAGCTGACCCTGGAACTTGTTCCTTCAGAAGAGATAACCGGTGTCATGCCTTCGGGAGAGCAGGGAGATACAGGACGCTCCTTTTCTTTGATGACAGCCGAAGAGCAGAAAGGCGCCGCCCTTCTGGACCGTCAGCTCCAGGACAAAGGGACTCAGGAACTCACAAAAAATATCCGCTTTGTACTGAAAGATAATAAAGAGGGCGAAATCAAGCTGATTCTGAAGCCTGAAGCCCTCGGAAAAGTACGGATTAACCTGAATCTGAATGAAAACAATATAGTCGGGAAAATAATTGTCGAAAATAATAGTGTACGCCAGGCGTTCATGAATAACCTGGCCGATCTGACCAAGGCACTGGAAGACAGCGGATTCAGTTCTGCCTCTCTGGATGTGTCTGTGGGAGGCGGTCAGGCCGAAACCGGCGGACAGTACAGAGAGGAGCGTCCCGTCTATTTTACTTCCAATGCTCTGGATGATATGGACGGACAGATTCCTGTTATTTATGAAGATAACGTCGGCATCAGCCAGATTAATCTGGTTGTGTAGGAAAGGGATAGGAGATAGTTGAATGGATTTCAGCACAACAATGAATGCAGGTGATGCTTCCAGAGTATCCATGCAGGTAGACAGCTTTAACAAAGCACTCAATGACGGCCGTACGGTCAAACAGAATCTGGATAAAGATGATTTTATGAAGATTCTGATCACCCAGCTCTCCCATCAGGATCCTACAAAACCTATGGAAGATAAAGAGTTTATTGCCCAGATGGCACAGTTTTCCAGTCTGGAGCAGATGACCAATATGAATCAGCAGTTTTCAGCCATGGCGGAACGGCTCAACAGTTCACAGGCTTTCAATGTTCTCGGCAAGGAAGTGGAACTGATGTCCGGCGGACAGATTATTCAGGGAAGCGTCGAAGCCGTAACAGGCGGCGAGTATCCCCAGCTTCTGGTCAACGGAAGCTACTATGATTTCAGCACATTACAGACAGTTTATAACAGCAAAGGAGAATCCCAGTTATGATGCGCTCACTTTACTCCGGAGTATCCGGACTTCAGAATCATCAGACCAGAATGGATGTCATCGGTAACAATGTATCCAACGTCAACACCATCGGTTTCAAAAAAGGCCGTGTTGTGTTCCAGGATATGATTTCCCAGGGAATGCGGGGAGCCGCCAGACCCACCGAAGAACTGGGTGGTGTAAACCCCATGCAGGTGGGACTCGGAATGTCCGTAGCCGCCATTGATACCATCCATACTCAGGGATCTCTCCAGTCTACAGGCAATACAACCGACCTGGCCATTCAGGGGAACGGATTTTTCATTCTGAGCCAGGGTGACAAGGATTTCTACTCCCGGGCCGGAGCCTTCGGTCTGGATGAAGAGGGAATGCTGGTCAATCCCGCTAACGGTATGAGAGTGCAGGGCTGGGAAGCGGAAACCATTGACAGTCAGACCTATATCAACACTGCCAGCGATACCACCAGTCTTTTTATTCCCGTGGGAAGCAAAGATCCCGCCAGCGCCACAACAGAAGTGGAACTGGCCTGTAACCTGGATAAAAGAACCCCCGAAATTCTGGACGGAGCAGGTCCCGGAGATGTAAGAGCCGGAACATGGACCATCGACAAGGATATTTACGACAACTTCGGAAATGTTCATAAAATGACCATCAGCTTCAGCAAGGTGACGGGAACCGCCAATCAGTGGAATGTGAATGTTACTGTTGATCAGGATGCTGAGATTCCCACCAATACCACACTGGAAATCGGCGCGGAAAACAATGCGGACGGTAATTTTATCATGGAATTTGATAATCTCGGTGCCCTGACAGCAGCTTTTGATGCCCAGGGAGACAGAATTGAAGCCGGTGAGCTTCTGATTCCCGTTTCCTTTGATGTGCAGGACACCACCCCCGGCGGTGACGGGGCTCTCCTGAGACAGACACTGAATCTGAATCTGGGTGAAGTGGGCAGCTATACCAATACGGTTACCCAGTTTGCCGAAACGTCCTCCACAAAAGCCTTCCGTCAGAACGGATACTCCATGGGATATCTAGAAACCTTCCAGATTGACTCACGGGGTGTGATCACAGGTGTGTATTCCAACGGTACCAACAGATCTCTGGGTCAGGTGGCTCTGGCGACCTTTGTGAACCCCGGCGGTCTGGAGAAAAACGGCGAAAGCACCTTTATGGAAACCATCAACTCCGGGGAAGCCAATATCGGTCCCTCCGGAATTGCGGGGAAAGGAAAGTTCGTATCCGGTGCTCTTGAAATGTCCAATGTGGATCTGGCGGAACAGTTTACTGATATGATTGTCACCCAGAGAGGATTTCAGGCAAACAGTAAGTCTATCACCACTAGTGATACCATGCTGCAGGAACTGCTGCAGCTGAAGAGATAAGGCTGATCTGATAAATGGTTAAAGTAACGATGATGGGGAAAATGAACAAGGAACTGTATCTGAATCCCCATCAGATTGAGTACATTGAAGCAGAGGCCAATACAACCATAGTGATGCTGTCGGGCAAACGCCTTGTGATCCAGGAAGACTATGATACAGTCTTCCGGAGAATTGTGGATTACAGGCGTCTGATCGGCGGATTCAAGAACGAGGAGTAGTCAATTCTATGGATATAGCAACAATAGGTGGATTATTCGGTGGATTCCTGCTGATAATCGGATCGATTCTCGCAGCGGGAAATGCGATCAATCTTTATGTGGATATTGCCTCTCTGATTATCGTTGTATTCGGTTCCTTTGCGGCCATGATTGTCGCCAACCCCATGCAGAGGGCTCTGGGATTTACCAAATTCCTGAATATCGCCATGAATGTGCAGGTCTACAACAAGGAAGCCATTATCACACAGCTGGTTACCTTTGCGGACAATGCCCGTAAAGAGGGTCTTCTCTCTCTGGACGATGCCCTAAATGATGTGGAGGACGACTTCCTCAGGGGCGGACTGAGACTGGTTGTTGACGGTACGGACCCGGATGTGATTAAAAAAATCCTGTACGGCAATGTCTCTATGATCGATTCCCGCCACCAGGACGGGATCGACTTTTTCGGGAACTGGGGTAAGGTTGCTCCGGCATTCGGTATGATCGGTACACTTCTGGGACTGATCGGTATGATGGCCAACCTGGAAGATACGGCTTCCATCGGTCCCAACATGGCGGTTGCCCTTGTAACCACACTGTACGGATCTATTGTAGCCAACCTTGTGCTGATGCCTATTCAGTTCAAGCTGGAAGACAGAAACAAGGAAGAGCTTCTGGTCAAGGAAATCATGATACAGGGCATCCTCTCCATACAATCGGGAGATAACCCCCGTATTCTGGAAGATAAACTGTATACCTATCTGCCGCCGGCTGAAAGGCCTCAGAAGAGCAGCGGAGAATAGAAGGATACGCTATGGCTGATGATCAGGAAGCTAAATGCCCAAAGTGTGAAGAGGGTGCTGCCGAGTGGATGACCACCTACGGGGACATGGTTACCCTGCTTTTGTGCTTCTTTGTAATACTGATGAATCCGGAAACCATTGAAGGCGCCAGAATGGAGCTTATTATGGTTTCCTTTAATGGTCTGGGACCTCTTCAGGGAGGGAATACCCTGGATGTGGGTGAGCTGGCTGAACTGGGTAACAACATTATGGCCATGCCCTCCACCAAAAGGGCCCGGGGGCTGGATAAGGCCAGGCAGACGGCTGTGTCCATGTTCAAGCCCGAGGTCAAGAGCAAGCAGGTCCGGATCACTGAAGATGAGCGGGGGCTTGTGATCACACTGGCCTCGGATGCCTTTTTCAGGCCCGCCAGTGCGGAAGTGGATATAGAGAGTACCCGGGAGATCCTTCAGAAAGTATCGGGGCTTCTCTCCTCTGAAGCGCTGAAGGACAGAAAGTTCAGAATCGAGGGGCATACGGATGCGAGTCCCACAGACCCCGACGGACCCTGGCCCAGTAACTGGGAGCTGTCGGCAGCCCGTTCTGCCAATGTGCTGCACTACCTTGTGGATCTTGGTGTGGATGAGGCGCAGTTCCAGATTGCGGGTATGAGTGATACGGTTCCTCTGGTGCCCAATGACAGCCCCGAGGGGCGGGCTTACAACCGGAGAGTGGATATCATAGTGCTGGCTGAGGCACATGAGTAACAGAAGAGCCAGAAGTGAGGAAGTGTTTGCATAAAACACTTATATCTGGTAAAATTTGTCTGTTAAATAGGATGCAGGTGATAAGATGGCTGATGAAGACATAGAATTAGGAAATGCACTGGAAGCGGCGGCCCCCGATGAGTTGGGCGAGTCCAAGAAAAAACGTTTTATCTCCGACAAGATTGCCAGAGTACTGGTATATGTGGCATCAGGTATTATTGCTATCCTTTTGACCATCACCATTTCTGTGGTTACCTTCCGGGTACTGGACAGGGGTTCTGTCAATAGAAGTTTTGCAGAGGTTTCACAGGCGTACGAAACCATTCCTGAACCCTATACCTATTACACCCTCATTCCCCAGATAAGAGGGGTCACCCGGGATCAGTCTCCCCATTCTGTTATCGTAAAAGTGGATATCGGATACAAAGAGGGAGACTCTCAGGTTCAAACGGAACTTGTTGCCAGAACGGCACAGCTTACAGACATAATCAGAAACTACTTCAGTCAGAAAACTGCGGCCGAACTGGCTCCGGAAAGAGAGCATATCATTAAAACTGAAATCAAAGACCTGGTGAACAGAGTTCTCAGCCAGGGAAAGGTTCAGGATATTATTTTTCCGGAACTGCAGGTTTATGAATTCTGACACCAGAAAGGGGACAGCATGACAGAAGTTCTGTCACAGGATGAAATTGATCAGCTTTTAACCGCTATCTCCACGGGTGATACAGAACCCGAAGAAGCGCAGCAGGTCACTGAGCGGAAAAACATCAGAATCTGGGACTTCCGGCGCCCGGACAAATTCTCCAAGGAACAGATCCGTACGGTCTCATTCATGCATGAGACCTTTGCCCGTTTAACAACCACCTCTCTGTCGGCACAGCTGCGGAGTCTGGTAAACGTTCATGTGGCATCGGTTGATCAGCTCACCTATGAGGAGTTTATCCGTTCCATTCCGTCCCCCACAGCCCTGGCCGTTATCAATATGGATCCCCTGAAAGGTTCGGCCATACTGGAAATAGACCCTGCGGTTACCTTTTCCATCATTGACCGCCTCTTCGGAGGTACGGGAGAAGGAAGCAAGATCAACCGGGAGCTTTCCGAAATTGAGCGCTCTGTAATGGAGTCCATTATTGTGAGAATCCTGGGGAATATGAGAGAAGCCTGGAGCCAGGTGATCGACCTGCGCCCCCGTCTCGGTCAGATCGAGACCAATCCCCAGTTTGCCCAGATCGTACCGCCTACGGAAATGGTCGTTCTGGTAACCCTTGAAACCAAAGTAGAGGATGTGGAAGGAATGATGAACTTCTGTATTCCCTACCTGACCATAGAGCCGATTATTTCGAAACTGTCGGCCCAGTACTACTACTCCTCCATCAGAAGGGGTACGACTACTGAAAACCTGAATATTCTCAGGGAGCGGCTGGCCGGCATCAGCGTTCCCATGATGGCGGAAGTGGGAGGAATTCAGCTCACCATGCGGGATATCCTCTCCATCAAAACCGGTGATATTATCAGACTGTCCAATACCAGCCTGAATGATCCCATGGTTCTGAAAATTGGAAACCGCCCCAAATTTGACTGCCGTCCCGGGGCTGTAGGCAATAAAATTGCCGTACAGGTCACCCGGAAAATAGAAGATATAGATCAGACGGACTTTGAAGAACTGGCCGTTGAAGGAGACGAAGAATGAGTGATGGTTCCCTCTCTCAAGATGAAATTGATGCTCTGTTGATGGGTAATGACTCTCTGGGCGGTATGGATGATGCCGGAGCGGCTGCTCCTGCAGGCGGCGGACTCGGTTCTTCCGAAATCGGAGCCCTGAACGGACTTTTTTCAAAGGTTGTGGGCAATCTCAGCTCTACCATGAGCGGTATTATGTCTACCGGAGTCACCATCGGTGCTCCCTCAATCGAAAGCCTTTCCAGGGATGAACTTCTGGCCGGCCTCAGCGATGAGCTTGTGGAAGTCAAAATGGATTTCAACCAGGGCCTTTCCGGCGGCCACGCTTTTGTATTCTCTCCGGACAACGCTGTCAAAATTGCCGGTCCCATGATCGGCCAGGAAGATGTGGAGCTGGACGGAACAGCCATCAGCGCTGTCGGTGAAGCGGTCTCCCAGATTACCGGGTCGGAAGTCACTGTTATCGGCGATACGGTCAGCACCAATGTTATGACCATAAGCCCCGAAAGTCAGAAAATTGCCAAGGGGCTTCTCTCAACCGGAGGAGATACGCTGGTTAAAATAACCTATCCTGTTGAAATTGAAGGCCAGGGATCTCTGGAAATGGTGGAAGTCCTGGAACAGAGTGTCGCTGCAGATCTGGCGTCCAAACTGGGAGCCTCTCCTGAATCTCCTGGAGCAGCCGATCCCATGGCTGCCATGGGAATGGGCGCAGATATGGGTATGGGCGGTGCTTCCATGGGAGGCGGCATGCCCGATATGGGCCAGCAGCAGATGATGGGAAATCCCATGGGCGGTATGGGCCAGCAGCAGATGATGGGAAATCAGATGGGCGGCATGGGAATGCCCCAGCAGCAGATGATGGGCGGCATGGGTCAGCAGATGAATCCCTATATGATGCAGCAGGCTGCTCCCCCCAATGTTCAGGGAGTCCAGTTTCCTGAATTCGGCGGCAATATCTCGCCTTCCGAGCAAAGGAACATCGGTCTTCTTATGGATGTTTCCATGGAGCTCACCGTAGAGCTGGGACGTACCAAATGGCAGATCAAGGATATTCTGGGAATCGGTGAAGGAACCATCATTGAGCTGGATAAACTGGCCGGTGAACCCGTTGATATTCTTGTGAACAACAACCTGATTGCCAAGGGAGAGGTTGTTGTTATTGATGAGAACTTCGGTGTCCGTGTCACTGACATCGTTTCCAACCTGGACAGGATGGGAGAGCAGTAGAGACTGACAGGAGAGCCAGTTTCTTTTAAGGGTCTGTCCGACTACAGACCCCGGGAGAAAGGTTCTCTGTATCCGAATATATAAAATATAGTGAAACTTGGGAGGGGGACACTGAAACAGCTTTATTTGATTCTCATTATTCTGGGGGCTCCGTTTTTCATAACGGCACAGGAGTCTCCGGGGAATTCTGAATTCCCTCAGATTAACGAGGCTGAACTGCCTTTGTTTCCGGCGGAAACTGCTGATGAAGCCGGCGGCGATGATACGGCTCCGGCGGCTGAGACCGCACCGCCTTCGGTCGGTCTGGGGGATCTGATCCGTGTCATCATCGTTCTGGCCGGTGTTATAGGTGTTATCTATCTCCTTGTCTATTTTCTGAAAAAAGTCAGTCCCATGTCAGAATCCCGGGAAGAACGGATCGGCATTCTGGCAACCCGGCACTTGAAAAGAGACAGTTCTCTGCATCTTGTAGAAGTGGGGAATCAGGTTTTTCTGGTGGGTTCCGGCAGTTCTTCGGTGAACATCATATCTGAAATAACCGATCAGGAGACTCTGGACAGTATCAGGCTGGAACAGTCTGAAGCCCCTGCCCATGCTCCGGGGAGTTTCAGAGACCTTTTCCGCAAAGGGCTCTCCCTGGGAAGCGGCAGCAGAATGTCCGATCAGTCTCCTGATTTTCTGAGAGCTCAGCGGGACAGACTGAAGAACCTGGGAGACAGGGAATGAAAAAATCTCTGCTTCTGATCTTGCTGTTTCTCCTGGTGGTTCCTGTCTTCGCTCAGGAGGTGCCTGTTCCTGATCCCGGTGAAACAGACGGAATCCTTGACCTTCCTTTTGTAAATCTCTCTGTCAGAAACGCCCAGAGCAATGAAGAGGTGGCTTTATCCATTCAGCTTCTTCTGCTGCTGACAACCCTGTCTCTGGCGCCTTCCATTGCCGTGCTGATGACCTCTTTTCTGAGGCTGTCCATTGTTCTGGACTTTATTAAAAGAGCCCTGTCTCTGCAGCAGGTTCCTCCCTCAAGCGTTCTGATGGGAATCGCCCTGTTTTTAACTTTATTCATTATGTGGCCTACATTTGACCAGATTTATCAGGAGTCCTTTCAACCCTTTGCCGAAGGGGAGATCGGAATTGAGGAGATGGTGGATAAAGCGGAAGGACCCATCCGTTATTTCATGTATCAGCAGCTGAAGGACAATACGAAGAACATTGAACTGTTCATGTCCCTGCGCGGCCTGGAACGGCCCGAGACATTTGCCGATGTCCCCACCTATGTGGTGATTCCCGCCTTTATTCTCAACGAACTGACCATCGCTTTTAAAATAGGGATACTGCTGTATGTTCCCTTTATTATAATTGATATGGTTGTGGCGTCCATTTTGATGTCCATGGGTATGATCATGTTGCCCCCTGTTATGATTTCCATGCCCTTCAAACTGATACTGTTTGTACTGGTTGACGGCTGGAGCCTTCTGACACAGCAGCTGATTGTCAGTTTCATGTAGACCTTTAGGAGGATAAAATGTCTATCGGTTTTGTTGTAACACTGCTTAGAAACTCTGTGGTGCAGACTCTGATTATTGCGTCCCCTGTACTCCTGGTGGCCATGACCATCGGTCTGATCATATCCATTTTTCAGGCGACCACCTCCATTCAGGACCAGTCACTTACATTTGTACCCAAAATCCTGGCCATATTTGCCACTCTCGGCCTTCTGGGAGCCTGGATGTTCAATTCTCTGATCAATTACACCGAGACACTGTTTCAGCTGATCCCCGGAATGGCGGGGTAGGGAGTTTTTGATTGTTACTGAATGAGCTGATTCCCAATCTACAGCTTTACTTTCTCATTTTTGCCCGGATCTTCGCCCTGCTGATGGTTTCGCCTGTGCTTTCCTCATCGGGAATTCCGTCCATGGCAAAGACAGGACTGGCTCTTTTTACGGCCATTGCTGTGTTTCCCATGGTCTCGGAGCTGGGCTATATCATCCCGGACAACGGACTGACCCTGGGGTTCCTTCTGGTTACGGAAGTCCTGACGGGTCTTCTGATCGGATTGTTTCTACAGTTGATTTTTGTGGTTTTTCAGCTGGCCGGACAGATGTTTTCTGTACAGATGGGTTTCGGAGCTTCCGCAACCTATGACCCCATGTCCCAGGTTCAGATCCCCCTTATCGGCCAGTTTTTCAACCTTATAGGAATGTTTGTTTTTATAGTGTCCGGAAGCCTGCAGAAGGTGTTTCTCATTGCTGTGTACGGTTCTTTCCGGGCCATGAAAGGGGATTATCTTTTGATCAACCCCCGTTTTTTATCTGACAGCCTTATTCAGGCTCTGGGGCAGCTCTTTGAACAGTCTCTGATTCTGGCTTTTCCCATGATCGGCACTCTGCTTATGGTTTCGGTCACAATGGGCCTTCTGGCCAAAGCCAGTCCTCAGATGAACCTGATGATGGTGGGCTTTCCCATACAGATTGCTGTAGGTTTTCTGATTATCATGATGGCCGCCCCCTTTCTTCTGGAGAAAATGGTCTTGGTGATAGAAAACGGATTCTCCCAGATTGAAGAACTTCTCAGACTCTATCATTTTGAGGGGGCTGCTTTGTGATGAAACTGTACAGTTTTCCTGCGCCAGCCCCTGAATTCCCCGGCTCTCCTGACCAGAGAAGGGGATTTCTCAATGGAATCCCGCCCTTAAGAGAAGAGGACACATTTTCCATCCACCTTCAGTGGTTTGCCGCAGAAGATGAAGGGAGAACCGAAGAGCCTACAGAACAGAAAATCAGAAAAGCCCGGGAAGACGGTAAGGTTGCCAAATCCACGGATCTTGTGGCGGCACTGATCCTGCTGTTTTCACTGCTTCTGATTGGAATCCTGAGCCCCTATATGGTGAGGACTCTCAAGTCCATGCTCCAGTTTTTTCTCTATCAGTCTGTTGAGACGGATGTGACTGTGGACGGTACAATCCCCAGAGCCTTCATCAGCTACTATTTGAGGCTGACCCTTCCTGTCATGGGAATCGCCTTTCTGGCTGCCCTTCTGGGCAATCTGTTTCAGGTGGGATTTCTTTTTACGGTGAAACCCATACAGCCCGATTTCAGCAAAATATCGCCCAATATTGTCAAATGGGCCCAGAGAGCTCTGTTTTCAATGGAAGGACTCTTTAATACGGGAAAGTCCCTGTTCAAGATTGCCGTAATAGTCGGTCTGGCGTATTTCAATGTGAGCCGCAAGGTCCCGGAGATTACCAATTTAGTATACGGCACGGTGGGAGATGCCGCTTCTGTCATCGGAGGGCTGGCCTTCCGTCTTATGATTGAAACGGCCCTGATCCTCCTGGTTTTTTCTCTTCCTGATTACTTTTTTCAGAGACGGCAGCACAGAGAATCCCTGAAAATGACAAAACAGGAAATCAAGGAAGAAATGAAACAGTCTGAAGGGGATCCTCTGATCAAGAGCAGACTGAGACAGAAGATGAGAGAGCTGCTCACCAATCAGATGATGCAGAGTGTTCCCGATGCGGATGTGGTTGTGACCAACCCGACCCACTATGCGGTGGCTCTGGAATATAAACAGGAAAGCATGACGGCTCCCAGGGTTACGGCCAAGGGTATGGATGAAGTAGCTCAGAGGATAAAGGCTCTGGCCAGGGAGAATGAGGTTCCCATTATTGAGAACAAGCCTCTGGCAAGAGCCCTGCATGCCAATGTTGAGATAGGGGATGAGATCCCCGAAGAGTATTACAGTGTTGTTTCAGGTATTCTTGTAAAGATTTACGAAATGACCGGAAAATCGGTAAGTTAGACGGCTCCGAAGGGAGTCAGTTGAGGAGAATGGTTAAGATATATGGCCTGGCAGGATAATATAAGACGATTACTCAGTTCTGATAACAGTGATATGCTGGTTGCGGTAGGTGTCCTGGCAGTGGTTATCATGCTGATCATTCCTCTGCCTACAGTGATGCTGGATGCTCTTATGGTACTCAACCTTCTGTTGAGCGTTATGATCATTCTGATTGTCATGTACAATAAGGATCCTCTGGAGTTTTCGGTTTTTCCCACAATGCTTCTGATCACCACCGTGTTCTCTCTGGCTTTGAATGTCTCTTCCACAAGACTCATCCTCACCAAGGGCATCAATTTTGACGGCCGGATTGTCCGGGCCTTTGCCACATTTGTTGTGGGCACCTCGGGTCAGGAAGGGCTTGTTGTGGGACTGATCATCTTTATCATCATAGTCGCCGTACAGTTTATGGTTATTACCAAGGGTTCCACCAGAGTTTCGGAAGTGGCTGCCCGTTTTGCCCTGGATGCCATGCCCGGAAAGCAGATGGCCATTGAGGCCGAGCTGAACTCAGGGGCCATCAGTGAAGAGGAATCCAGAAAAAGAAAAGATCATCTTCAGAAATCAGTTGACTTTTACGGAGCCATGGACGGTGCTTCGAAATTTGTTTCAGGGAATGTAAAGGTCGGAATTGTCATTACAATAGTGAATATTCTAGGCGGACTGATTGTGGGCGTCTCCATCCATGGTGAATCTTTCGGTGATGCCCTGGCCACCTATACTTCACTGACCATCGGTGACGGTCTGGTCTCCCAGCTCCCGGCTCTGCTGGTTTCTGTTGCCACAGGTCTTGTGGTGACCCGCTCCATCTCTGACGGTACATTCGGTGAGGATGTTTCCTCCCAGTTCACCGCACAGGCCAGAATCTACGGTATTGCCGCGGGATTCCTCTTTCTTCTGGGAATACTCCCCGGATTTCCCTGGTATCTGCTTCTTCCCATGGCCGGCCTGTCCGGTTTTACAGCCTGGAGGCTTACCCGAAAAGAACAGCAGGAGGCCCAGGCGGCTGAACAGGAAGAACAGAAGGAAACCGCAGAACCGGCAGAAATGTCCCCTGTTGTTCCCTTTGATCCCCTTTCTCTGGAACTGGGGTACGGACTGATTCCTCTTGTGGACAAGGATCAGGGTGCCGAACTGCTGGAACGGATTACCAGAATCAGAAAAGAAGCGGCACTGGACCTGGGGCTTGTGGTGCCCCGTATCAGGATTATAGACAATATGCGTCTGGAGCCCAGTGAGTACTGCCTGAAGATTAAAGGCGTGGATGTGGGAACCGGTGTGATCCGGGTGGATCAGTATATGGCCATCAATCCCGGCGGGGAGCGGGAGGCATTGAACGGAGAGTCCACTGTGGACCCGGCCTTCGGCTTGTCGGCAGTCTGGATCGGAGCCGATCAGAGAGACCTGGCCGAGAGGGCGGGGTATACGGTTGTGGATCCTCCTTCCATCATCGCCACCCATCTGACAGAGATTATCAAGAGACACGCTCCTGAAATCCTGGGAAGACAGGAAGTTCAGGCCATGCTTAATGCTCTGAAAGAGGATTATCCGGCGGTTGTGGATGAAGTGACAAAGACCTTCAGTACAGGGGAAGTTCAGAAAGTGCTTCAGAACCTTCTCAAGGAGCAGGTCTCCATCCGGAATCTGGTTATGATTCTGGAAGCCATGAGCGATTACGGTTCCATAACAAAAGACATTGGTTTCCTTACAGAAAAAGTCAGACAGACCCTTGGAAGACAGATATGTTTGCAGTATGCTACAGAAGACAAGGAGCTTAAAGTTCTGACCATTGACCCGTCGGTTGAACAGAGCATTATTGATGCCCGAATGGAGACCGGAAATGGTGATGTTGCTGCATTGGAACCGGATTTTCAGAGAGCCTGGATCAATTCTGTGGCTAATTCCATCCGGGTGATGCAGGAAGCCGGGTATTATCCAGTCATTCTGAGCAGTGAAGCGGCCAGACCTCTGGTCAAATCCTCAACACAGAGAGCCATGCCTGATCTGGTGATCCTCTCTGTACCTGAGGTTGTCAGTGATATTAATATTGAATCTCTGGGAGTCATCTCCCTGGCAGAACAGACATAAAGGACGAGAAAAGGAATGGAGCAGCATTTTACAGAATCCGGATATACTCATGCTGAAGTGATCAGCAATATCCGTGTTAAATACGGTGATAAAGCGAAAATCCTCTTCTACAAGAATGTTCGACTGGGCGGGTTTATGGGTCTTTTCACCCGGGACGGTGTTGAATACACCGGCTATATAACAGACAACCCGGTTAAAAACAGACGGGAGTCGGATGAGAAAAACAAGAAAGAAATTCTCAATATGACCCAGGCTCAGAAAGGTTCGACTCTGGATGAGGTTCTCAAGGAAGTGAAGGAACTGAAACAGCAGATGGTCAGTCCTGTACGGGAGGAATCTCCCCTGCATCCTTCCCTTGTGAAGATGAAGGAACTTCTGGAGGAGAATGATTTTTCCGACTCCTATATCAGTGAGATGCTGGATCGTCTGAAACGGGAGTTCTCCCTGGAGGATCTGGAACAGTATTCCCTTCTGGAAGATGCCGTACTGGAATGGATCGGCACCTCACTGACCGAGCTGCAGGACAGTCCGGTTCCCTCTCCCCGGGTTTTTGTACTTGTGGGTCCCACAGGTGTGGGCAAGACCACCACAATAGCCAAACTGGCGGCCATTAACGGCGTCACTTCCGGAGATAAATCCCTGCGGGTCTGCATGATCACCATTGACAACTACAGAATCGGTGCCCGGACCCAGATAGAAACCTATGGCGACATTATGGGGATTCCCGTTTTTACAGCCGAATCCTATGAAGACCTGAAGGAAAAAATCGACATGAACAGAGATCAGGATCTGATCTTTGTGGATACCATCGGTAAAAGTCCCCGGGATTTTATGAAACTGGCCGAGATGCGCTCTATTGTGGAGGCCTGCGGAGCCAATGCGGAGATCCATCTGGCCATATCCTCTACCACCAAAGACAAGGATATCAATGAAATTCTGGATCAGTTTGAAGCCTTTCATTATAAGTCTGTGATTCTGACCAAACTGGATGAAACCACCAGGGTCGGGAACCTGATCAGTATCCTTTCCGGGAAGAACAAGGCTCTCTCTTACATCACCGACGGTCAGGGTGTGCCCCAGGATATCTCCAGAAATACCAGAGCCAAACTGCTGGGCTCTTTAATCGGATTCAGCAGTGATGTAGAACAGATAATCAATAAACTCGACAATAAATATACCAGGATGCGGAGCTGAATATATGCAGGACCAGGCAGAACTCCTCAGGGAGATGATGAAAAAAAAGAGTGAGGATACACCCGAATCCGGATCGTCCTCTGAAACAAGAATCATAACAGTTGCCAGTGGTAAAGGCGGTGTGGGGAAGACGAATGTCTCTATCAATCTGGCCCTTGCCTATGCCAAACTGGGTAAAAAAGTCATTGTTCTGGATGCAGACCTGGGACTGGCCAATGTCAATGTTGTTCTGGGGGTTATTCCCAAGTTCAATCTGTACCATGTGATCAGAAAGCAGAAGACCATGAAAGAGGTCATTCTGGATACCAACTACGGCATTCAGATTGTGGCTGGAGCCAGCGGCTTTTCCAGAGTGGCCAACCTGACGGATGATGAAAGAAACAATTTTATTAAAGAGCTGTCGGAGCTGTCCTCTGCAGATATCATCATAATTGATACAAGTGCCGGGGTGTCTCAGAATGTTCTGGCTTTTGTAGAAGCGGCGGATGATGTTCTTATTGTAACCACTCCCGAGCCGACAGCCATTACCGATGCCTATGGTATTATCAAGATCATCTCTACAGAAATTGATAATCTTGATATGGGGATGAAGCTGATTGTTAACAGAGCCGCCAATATTACAGAGGCCAAGAAAGTGTCTCATAAGGTGATCAATATTGCGGCTCAGTTCCTCAATCTGAAAATCGATTACCTCGGCTTTGTCTATGATGATCCTTCCGTACCGGCATCGGTACGCAAACAGCTCCCCTTTATGATCTCGGATCCCCGGGGACAGGCTTCCAGCTGCATCCAGCATATTGTAAACCGCCTGGAGAATGTGGAGTACAGAGAGGGACGGGGTGTCGGACAGTTTATACGCCGCCTGATGAAGAGAATGGAATGATTTGACCTGACCGGATAATTCGGGTAAAATTTTATACAGGGAGGGCTTTGAATTTGAAAATACTCAAAAAAGGAATGCTTCCCCTCTCTGTCGCCGGAATAGCGGCTCTATTATCCGTACTCACCGGTTTTTTCAGCGGTGTCACGCCGGCGATGATTCTCATCAGGGGAGTTGTGACAGCTCTGCTGGCTGCCGGATTTATTGTACTGGCAGACTGGCTGGTTAAAACGTTCCTGCCCGAACTGAGTACCCTTGATAAAGGCAGTTCTTCAGAAGAGGAAAAGACTCCGGCAGGAGGCAGCCGGGTTAATATTGTCATGCCTGATGAAATGCCCGCTACCCGGAATTCCGATGAGAATTCCCGGGATGAGGGAATGACCGGGGCGCAGGATGATGATGCGGATGCGGCTGAACTGAAATCCCTGGATGAAGCCGGATCGGACAATGAAATTGCAGAAAGCACAGAAAGTGTGCATAATAATAAACCAGAGCTGTCTGATACTGCTTCAGACGGAGCTGTGGATACTCTCCCGAATCTTGATTCGCTGGAGATTCATATTGACAGTGCCGGTGCTGATGCCCCCGGGGAAGAACCCCTGGACAATGTGGCAGAGCCCTCACCATCCGCAAAGGGCGGTGATGTTGATCTGGGGGAAAACGGTGATCCTGAGATCATAGCAAAAGCAGTAAAAACCGTACTCGCAAGAGACCAGCAGAAATAGGAAGTAATGGGGAATGTCTGAAAAGGTATTGGAAAACGTAACAGAAGAAGAATTGTGGAAGGAATACCGGAAAACTCATAATCAGGAGATTCGGGACACCCTTATCAAACAGTATGCCCCTCTGGTTAAATATGTGGCGGGTAAAATTTCTGTAGGAATGCCTCAGAATGTGGATTTTGATGATCTGGTCGGATTCGGTGTATTCGGTTTGTTTGATGCCATCGAGAAATTCGATCCCGAAAAGCATGTCAAATTCAAAACCTATGCGGTAACCAGAATCCGGGGAGCCATTTTTGACGAGCTCAGATCCATTGACTGGGTACCCCGTTCGGTAAGACAGAAAACCCGGGAAATTGAAGATACCATACAGACCCTTGAAGCCGACCTGGGACGCTCGGCCAGTGATGACGAAGTGGCCAAAGCCATGAATATGTCCCGGGAACAGTATAATCAGATGGTTCTGAAAGTCAGAGGAACCAGTATCCTTTCTCTTAATGATGTCTGGTTTACCGGTGATGACTCGGACAAGGTTTCCATTCAGGACAGTATTGAGTCTCCTGTAAGCCTGCAGCCCGATTCCATTGCAGAAAAAGACGAAATCAGAAGAGTAATAGTACAAGCTATCAATGAACTGCCCGATAAAGAAAAGAAGGTCCTTGTCCTGTATTACTATGAGGATCTGACTCTCAAGGAAATCGGAAAGGTTCTTGAAGTAACCGAATCAAGAATCTCCCAGCTTCATACCAAGGCAATTATGAGGCTGAGGTCAAAACTGACGAATGTGAAGAAAGGGATTATGTAAATGATCAGCCAGGACGAATTCCAGGATATAATGCGGACTCTTTCCGAAAAGGATAAAGAGCGCAGATCCGTGGAAGTCTCCGGCAGTACAATAGAAGAAGCCCTCGGGCAGGCTGCCATTGAACTGGGAGTCCCTGTAAGACGTCTGGAATATGGGCTGCTGGAAAAAGGTA
>JAQQAM010000269.1 GCA_028532905.1 Spirochaetales bacterium | reverse complement strand
AATGGGACAGTGACAGGATCAGCCGGTGCATTGAAAGTATAACAGTTCTGGAGCAGGAGCTTTTTACCAAAAAGGATTAACAGGAGGCAAAGGGATTGCCCATGAGAGCAGAAGGTCCGGATCAGTCCTGGGACATTGTTTTTTTCAGCGGAACAGGGGGAACCCGCCGGGCGGCAGAAGAACTCAGAAAGCAGATGGAAACCTACGGCGGCAGACCTGTAGTGACCGAGCTGGGGGCCCGAAGGCCTGACACCGGTCAAAGCCATGGGGCCATGGGGAAACAGATCATTCTCATGTTTCCGGTCTATGCCTTTGATGCGCCTCCCCTCCTGTATGACTGGATCAGCTCCCGCAGCTTATCCGGGGTCTGTTTTACTGTTGTTTCTGTCTCCGGAGGCGGTGAGATGTGGCCTAATACAGGCTGCCGGGCCCGGCTGATAACTGCGATTGAACAGCAGGGTGGTTCGGTCATTCACGAAGCCATGCTGATCATGCCGGTAAACTTTCTGATCCCCGGCGGGGATCATCTGAACATGGCTCTTCTCCAGATTCTTCCGGACAAAATCAGAGCCCTTGTAAAAGATCTGAAGGAAGAGAAGTATATCCGGAAAAAAGACCGGTTGGGCCTTTTTCAGAGAGCAGTGGCTGCCGCGGAGAAAGCCGGTGCCCGCCGGGCAGGCCGTCAGTTCACAGCGGGAGAAAACTGCAGCTTCTGCGGTCTATGTGCAGCCCTCTGTCCCAGGGGGAATATTGAAATAAGCGGCAACAGAGTTGTCTTTCAAAATTCCTGCATGCTCTGTATGCGCTGTGTCTATAACTGTCCGGAACATGCAATACAGTCTAAAAGCTCTTTTGTTCTCAAGGAGGGCTTCGACCTGGATGATCTTGAACGGAGGATGTCCGGAGTACAGCTGATTCCCCCCGAACAATGCGCCCGGGGGCTTCTCTGGAAAGAGGTCAGAAATTATCTGGGTCCCTGATAATCAGCTTGGCTTGAACTGCATCAGTCATAGGGAGACAGAGGGAAAAACGGCCTGCCGGCTTTAATAAAAGGAGAGACTTATAATGAAGAAAATCGGACTTCTGGGTGGAATGAGCTGGGAAAGCACCCAGCACTACTACAGACTGATCAATGAAGGAGTCAGAGAAGAGTTGGGCGGTCTCCACTCGGCGGAGCTGCTTCTCTACAGTGTTGACTTTGATCCCATAGAAAAGCTGCAGCACGCAGGAGACTGGGAGGGTACGGAAAAGATTCTGACTGCCGCATCCCTCAGCCTGGAAAAAGCCGGTGCAGAAGGACTGCTGATCTGTACCAATACCATGCACAAGGTAGCCCCGGGAATTGAAAAAGCATTGAACATCCCCCTTCTGCATATTGCCGATGCCACAGCCGAAGCCCTGAAGCGGGACGGTATCGAGACCGTCGGTCTACTGGGAACAGCCTTTACCATGGAACAGGATTTTTACAAGGGGAGACTCACAGACAAGTTCGGTCTGGATGTGCTTGTACCGGAGACTGAAGAGAGGCAGTTTGTACACGATGTGATCTATCAGGAACTCTGCCTGGGTGATATAAGAGAGAACTCGGCGGCGTCCTATTACGGTATAATGGAAAACCTGACAGACAGAGGAGCCCAGGCCGTCATCCTGGGATGTACGGAAATCGGAACCCTTGTGAAGCAGGAGAAAACCGATATAAAACTCTATGACACCACAGAGATCCACGCCCGGAAAGCCGTGGCATTCGCCCTGTCATGATCAGCGATAAGTACCGGGAGTACACTCTGACCGCATGTCCCCGTAAAACCCGGCAGGGACGCTGGTCGGTGGCAGTAGAGATCCGGAGAACTGGTGAAAATACAAAGCCGTCCACCTTTTTTGCGGAAGACGGCATCAGCTATATTCTGGAGGAAGAAGCAGCTAAAGAGTGTCTGAATCTGGGCCGGAACCTGATCAACAGGAATCAACTGAGCTGATTCCTGTTGTCCCGATTTCTATTCAGCGCCTACTGTTGAGTGTTTCAAACAGAGCCGCCAGGTTTTCAACGGGAGTTCCCGCCTGTACATTATGGATGGCGTTGAAGACATATCCCCCATCCTTACCGAAAATATCCAGTTTCCGGCTGACTTCTTCCTTAACTTCCTCTGGAGTTCCAAAGGGCAGGATTCTCTGTGTATCCACTCCGCCTCCCCAGAAGGTAATATCCTTTCCGAACTCCCGTTTCAGAAAGACGGGATCCATCCCCTTGGCCGAAGTCTGCACCGGATTGATCACATCAAAGCCTGATTCAATAAAAAGGGGCATAAAGTCCGGTATGGAACCACAGCAGTGTTTGAAGGTTTTCCATTCAGTATTGTCATGGACCCAGTCATTCAGCTTCCTGTAATGTTTGTGATAAAGGGACATATACGTGTCTGTTGAGCAGAATGTGCTGTCCTGGGTTCCAAAATCCGTCCCGCAGACAAAGAGCATACCGATTTTATTGCCGCATTTCTCATACAGAGCTTCCAGATTCTTCAAGGCAATCTCATACTGACGCTCAAAGATCTCAGTAACATAATCCTGACGGATAGCGGTTGAAATATACCACTCCGTAATATCCCTGATCCCTTTGGGATGTTTCATCCAGAGAGCCGGAACCAGAGCAATATCTCCCAGACCTGTTCCGCCTACATTGGTTACGACAAACTTGCCCTTGTCCCAGGCGGCATCCACCTTTGCTTTCACATCATTCAAAACTTTTTCGCTGATGGGACCGAATTCTTCAAGATTATCCTCTACATTCAGATCCTCATCATCCAGGGGAAGAGGGTCCTGTCTGATAATGGCATCAAAGAAATACCCGCTCTCCGGCATATGGCCGCTGGCAGGAGCCGAAAGATCCCCTTCCGGATAGATATAAACATCACCCTTGTCATCAGTTGTCGTATTAAACTCACCCGGAACCAGAACAGGCTGTCCCCAGGGCGCCTTCCATTCTTTCCAGCCCTCATTCTCAAATCCGAAAAACGTGGAAGGACCGTTGGCAGCCTGAACATCAATCCCGATAATCTCTGCCAGATCCGGTTCAATCTCACCGAGACACTGATAGGGTTCGGTCATTTTCACCAGGTGTTTATCCAGGCCGTAATATTCCCGCAGCTGTTCCACACAGCTTATATGAATGCCCGATACCGCGGTCCCGTCAAAATCGACGGGAATTCTGTCAGGCTGTTTATGAGCAATACTTGTCTCTACTCTTTCTCTTGAATTCATCATTTATCCTTCATTCTTCAAACGTAAGAGAGCATTCCTGCTGCGCAGGTCATTATTTTCTCTTCTGTGATTTCATCTTCTTTCAGATCGCCGGTTATCCTGCCTTCATGCATAACGATGACTCTGTCGGACATGGCAATGATTTCAGGCATTTCCGAGGATATGAGAATAATACTGACCCCTTCATTTGCCAGTTCATGAATCAGTTTATAGATTTCGGCTTTGGCCATAATGTCCACACCATGGGTAGGTTCATCAAGAATCAGAACCTTTGGAGATGTTGCCAGCCAGCGCCCCAGAATGGTTTTCTGCTGATTTCCTCCGCTTAAGGAATTAACAGGATCATCGGAATCATCCATTTTAATATTCAGCTTCTCTTTATATTTCTGAACAAGGGCATTCACCCTGTCATTCTTGACGACCTGCTTCCGTGCCAGTCCCGGCAGCTGAGCCATGGACATATTAAAATGGATGGGCTGCTTCAGAAAAAGAGACTGTACCTTCCGGTCTTCCGCCACCATGGCCACACCCGAACGGATGGCCTGCTGGGGACTTTGAAATCTCACATCTTCATTCTCAAGAAGAACCGATCCCGAATCAAAAGAATCAGCCCCGAAGATGGCTCTGGCCACTTCGCTTCTGCCGGAGCCGACAAGGCCGGAAAAACCCAGAATTTCCCCTTTTTTCAGTTTAAAGGAGATGTCTTGGAAACGGGAAGAACAGAGTTCACTGACCTCAAGAATAGTTTCCTCTGAAACGGTTCTGTGAATATGCTCCCTTTCCAGATCCCGTCCCACCATCATCTGAATAACATCATTCACAGAACTCTCTTCTGTATTGACCGTATCCACATAGGTCCCGTCTCTGAAAGCGGTGATTCTGTCGGATATTCTGAGAACTTCTTCCATTTTATGGGAAACATACAAAATGGACATTCCGTCTTTCTTCAGAGACTCGATCACCTTGAACAGCTTTTCTGAATCCACTTCACTTAAGGATGAGTTGGGTTCATCCATTACAATCAGGGAGGCATCAATGGACAGGGCTTTGGCTATTTCCACCATCTGTCTCTGACTGGCCGTCAGATCCTGAACCAGAGAATAGGGATCAATCTCCAGGCCTATTCTGGCCATCTGTTCTCTTGCCATTTCCTCCATGATTTTCCAGTTGATTTTACCGAATGAGCTGACCATCCGGCCCATGTAGATATTCTCAATAATATTGAGGGTGGGAAGCATGGACAGTTCCTGATGAATAATGGCTATACCGGCATCTATGGCCTCCTGGGCTTTATTGAATACAACTTCCTTATCATGGAAAACAACTGTTCCGCTGTCCCGGGGTACGATTCCTCCCAGAATATTGATCAGAGTTGATTTACCGGCACCATTTTCTCCGACAAGTGCGTGAACTTCATGGGAGCGGATATCCAGAGAGACATTATCCAGCGCCTGCAGCCCTCCGTATCGTTTGGAAATGCCCTGAAGCTTCAGTATTGTTTTTTGGGAACTCATCATTGATCCTTACCTTAGTTATTATGAAATCGGGGAAGAGCACTTCCCCTCAATAAAACCGGCAGATCAGCCGACCTGCCGGCAGTCAAATTATTTTGACCAGTACTTTGAAATATTATCTTTTGTTACAAAAGCTGCTTCCGTCAGCAGACGGCCGGCTTCGGGAACTTCCCCTGCCACAATGTAGTTGAACAGTCTTACTGCAGGATCATGTCCCTGAGCAAAGGGGCCCTGACCGATGGTTCCGGTAATAACACCTTTCTGAACGTATTCCATTGTTTCATCAACAAAGTCGTAGCAGATGATCTTTACAGCGCCCACTTTTTTGGCATCTTCAACAGCAGCGGCTACACCAAAGGGACCGCCGGCAGTAACATAGATGGCAGACAGATCGGTATTGGCTGTCATCATATCCTGGCTCAGGGAATAGGCAATATCAGCCTGATCCTGATTCTCGACTCTGTCTACGATTTCAATTCCGGGTGCATTCTCTTCAAGATAATCTTCAAAACCCAGACGGCGCAGCTCATGAGCTTCTACGGAAAAGAAACCTGTGATGACACCGACTTTACCTTGTCCGCCCAGGGCTTCCGCCATATACTGACCGGCTCTCTGTCCCTGCTGGTACAGGTCGGCACCTACAAAGAAGACTCTCTTGTTTTCTGTATCAGTTTCGGAGTTGAAGGTGGCCACAGGGATTCCTGCATCTACAGCCTTGTTGATATAGGGAACAATACCGCTGTCTCCGGCAATGGTGGCAATGGCATCATATTCCTGAATCATGGCAGACTCAATGGCCGTTCCGAACACACTGGCTCCGTGACTGGTTCCGGAGGGAACAATCCATTCTACGGTACAGTTGAAAGATTTCAGTTCTTCCGCGGCTTTAAAAGCACCCTCTTTCACAGGAATCCAGAAGGGATTATTTTCCAGACCGAGAACGGCTATTTTAAGAGGCTCTTCAGAAGCCTTGATAGGCTTGACGGCACCTTCATCATCTGCGCTGGCAGCACTGCTGAAAGGAGGAGGAGCGGGCAGTTCTCTTTCTGCTGCTTCCTGCTGACCATTGGCAAAAGCCATGGTACTGATCAGAACCAATAATAAGACACTAAGTAACGATTTCGCTTTCATAATTCAAAAGCTCCTTTTTGTGCAAAATCCTTGATTTTGCTTTTTATTACATTCGGTTAACAACCGAATTTTACACCTTATTTTCCAGGCTGTCCCTTTTTTCTCAGCCCGTCTGAAGCCACTGCCAGAACAACCACCACTCCCAGTGTTATGGTCTGAACAAAAGCCGGCAGATGGAGCAGGACAAAGGCATTTTTAATAACAGCCATAATGGCAGCACCCACAACAGCTCCGCGGATACTTCCCTCGCCTCCCGAAAGACTGGCTCCGCCGATAACAACAGCCGCAATAACATCCATTTCCGTACCGGTTCCCGCATTGGTGGCGGCTGTCGAAAGCAGTCCGGCACTGATGATACCGCTCATGGCACAGAATCCTCCGGTCAGGGTATAGACAAAGATCTGGATTCTGTCGGAGTTAACACCCGAAAGTCTTGCGGCTTCCGCATTGCTGCCCACGGCATAGATCTGCCGACCCGTCACTGTGTTGCTCAAAAACCACTGAAAGACAAGAACCAGCACCACCATTTCAATAACGGGAAAGGGTATGGGACCGATGTAACCGCCCCCCATAAAACCGACAGCAGAATTGGCCAGAGGGATGTTGCTGGCGACAGCGCCTTTTATTCCTGTTGCAAAAAAGTAGGTCAAACCGCGGGCAACACTCATCATTCCCAACGTGGCGATAAAGGGGGGAATTTTGACTCTGGTGATCATCAGACCGTTGACGGCTCCCAGGAAAAACCCGAAGGCAAACCCCAGAACCACGGCCAGCAGAGGATTCATGCCCATGTACATGAGTCTGGCTGTGACCATACCTGTAGCCCCCACCATGGAACCCACGGAAAGATCAATTCCTGCGGTGATAATAATCATGGTCATACCGATGGAAATGATTCCTATGGTAGACATATTTCTCAGGATGTTGAAAATGTTCTGGGGCTTCCAGAAATAGGGGGATGCGAATCCCATGACAACACAAAGCAGAACGAGAACCAGGAATACTCCGGTTTCTCTCTGTTTCATTATTTTTGATAGAAGAGAAGCTTTCTCTTTTTGTCCTTTTGATACACTGACTGCATCAGCCATATGGCCTCCTGAATTAACTTTTGTAATGCGATAGGTTATAGTAATCCCGAGTTCAGAAGTTCTGCATTATTCAATTTTTGAGCTTTTGTTGTAAATTTTTATTGTTTTTAAGAGGATTCAGGCATTAAAATCCCTGAAAGATAATGGTTTTATGCTATTCAGTTAAAATAATGCTATAGGGAGCCCTAAGTGAATACATCATCCTACAGATCAGTGAAGACAAGACTTATTCTGCAGTTCACCTATTTCATTATCCTGTTCATCATAATCAACTTAAGTGTTCTCTTTGCTCTTCAGATTTACAACAGGAATGTTTTTCAGCTTTTTGATAGATTGAACAACACAGTGTCCATCTCCTTTCAGCTGGGCGAAGCCCACCAGCATCTGAGCGATTTTTTCAACAATTATCAGGAACCCCAGTATGAGGAACGATTTCTCCGAAGTCTGGACGATATTACAGTATTTCTTACGGAGATTGACCCTCAGATCCGGCAGACGGCCCGGCGGTTCAATGAAATAAACTACTACTACGATTTTCTGGAAATACAGAAGATGATTCTCTCTTATATTGATAAAAGCAAGGTTCTTCTGGCCCGGGCAAGGGGAGGAACAAAAAGGGCCTTACTCTATGATAATCTTTACGAACTGAAAGACTACAGAACTCTGATCAACGAGAAGAACTCCAACCTCCTGTTCCGGCAGACTTCCCTGATCAGAACAACCGTAGAGGGTATAGGACGCAGACTGACATTCATTACTGTATCCGTTGTCTTCGGCACCCTGATGGCGGCTTCCTTTATGATTTTTCTGGCCATCAGAATGTCTGAAAAAATAACATCTCCCCTGCATAATCTGGTATTATCTGCCGAAAATGCCGCTTCCGGCGACTTCAGTCCCCAGAAAGCAGATCTGCAGGCGGATACAGAAATACAGATACTCATAGATGCCTTCAACAACATGATGGACAATACAGCGGCTCTGATTAAGGAGCTGGAAGAGAAGGCAGAACTGGAAAGACTCCTGAACAAGGCGGAGCTGGAAGCCCTCACAGCCCAGATCAATCCCCATTTTCTGTTTAATACCCTCAATGCGATCAACTCACTTGCCATGATCGAGGAAGCGGAACAGACTGGTCAGATGATAGAATCTCTGTCTGAAATTCTCCGGTATTACCTTCAGGCCGGACAGAAGGAAATCAGTCTGAAGGAAGAACTGCATCTGATCCGGCAATATCTGAAAATACAGAAAACCAGATTCGGCAAGCGCCTTCAGACAGAGCTGTCTGTATCAGGGGATATTGAACAGTTCAGAATACCGCCCATGCTGCTGCAGCCTATTGTAGAAAATGCAGTAAAGCACGGTCTGGAGCCCAAGGAGGGGTCAGGGTCACTCAGGATTTCAGCGGTTGTGGAATCGGAAAAGCTGGTCATTCAAATCAGAGACGATGGTGTGGGAATTACTCCTGACATGCAAGAGGAGCTCCAAAAGGACTCTCCTGTGGATAAGGAGCATATCGGCGTCAGAAATGTAAAACGGCGCATGGAAATGTTTTACGGTACGGGCAGCTTTCTGCTGAAGTCAGAACCGGGGAATACTGTGTTTACCTTCACGTTTCCTTTGCAATCTGACGGAACTGAAGTGGAGTCTGTCCCAGATTCTTTTTAAAGAGCCTGCTGAAATAATTGGCATCCCCGTATCCGGATTTACGGGCAATATCTTTCACCGATTCATTGGTACTCAACAACAGGTACTGTGCATACTCAAGGCGTTTACCCGTCAGATATTCCAGAAAATTCATTCCGAATTTTTCCTTGATTTTACGGCTCAGATACTGGGAGGATACACCGGCATAATCGGCAATCTGCTCCAGAGAGATATCGTCAAAAATATGTTCCTGGAGAAACAGGAATGCCTCCATAACGGTTTTGGTTTCATTCCCGGACAGGGGATCTTCTTCTCCCAGCAGGAGAACCACAGATTCCTCCAGAAACCGGGCCAGTTCCCGTTGTCCGGGGATTCTGCTGAGATCAGAGAGGATGGAGAAACTGTCTGTACCGGGAACCAGTTTCCGTTTGACGGCATAGCGCTTCAGAAAGACCAGAATGCTGTTGACCAGTTCCAGCATAAGATTAAAATCTCCCGGAATGTTCCTGATATACTGAATCAGCTTTTCCAGCTCCGACCGGCAGCTGCTGATTCTTCCGGTTTCCAAATTCTCCAGGATGGAACTGCATAGTTCAGTCAGCTCCGTATCGGCTGAATCGTCATGACTGTCCATCTGCTCGGGCAGCTGATCATAAACACCTTTCTGAGAGTAGGCCATAAGGATGCGGAGGCTCTGTTCATAGGACACTCTGATCCCTTCCCGCTGTTTACCCCGGCAGCCGACGGCGATCCTGTAGTTACCGGGGAAGTTGTTCTGCAGAGTATTGTAAAGTCGGTTGGCAATTCGAAGTTCCTCTCCGGGAAGATGAGCTTCTTCAGGAGTGAACACAAGGACTGAGATAAATCCGTAAACCGGAGCAAAAATATAAGATTGCCTGGACAGGGCTTCCTGCAGGAACTCCATTGCATCGGAAAAAGGAAAATCACCGGTAAGGAGAATCGAAAACCCTCCTGAAAGGGTTTTGCCGGCAATAGAACTGAGTACATCAATTTTATCCCAGTCCACTTCGTGGGAACAGAAGGCCTGAACCAGTTCCCTGTCCAGAAACCTGTTGAAATCTCCGGAAAACAGACCGGCCGCAGCCGGTTGAATCTTTCGCTGGATTTTCTGAACAACCTGAACCAGGCTGTTGCTGTTGATTGGTTTGAGCAGATACGCCCGGGCTCCCGCATTGATAGCCTCCTGGGCATAACCGAAACTGTCATAGGCGGTGAGCATGATGATATTGGCATCAGGATGATCTTTCAGAATCAGAGAGGCCGCCTCGGAACCGTTGAGTCCGGGCATTTTAATATCCATAAAGACAAGCTCCGGCTTATACCTGATATACTCCTCGACGGCTTCTCTGCCGTTGGCGGCCTGTGCAACAATTTCCAGATCCGGAAAATGCCTGTTCAGCATAGTGGCGATGGCTCTGCAGGCCAGCTCTTCATCATCGGCAATTAAAACCTGAATTTTCTTGTCCATACAAGGCTACTGTACCACTAAAACCGATTAGATGTAACGCTTAAGCCTCCAGCAGAGGCCGGGCATAGAGATCCCGTTTTTTCAATCCGTTTTGCCGGGCTCTGAAAACCCATCCGAAAGCGCCCTGAATTTTATAAAGAAACTTCGGGTACCGTATCCTGACATAGAAATCACCAAAATCTGAGGTATCTTTCTTCTGAAGATCTGCAGCAATGGCTTTATAGGAGTTGAGAATCTCCTTTTTCATACCCGACTGCAGAGGAATACCATGCATCTGTTTGTAGGGCTCCCCCATTCCCAGACCGATACCGAAGCGCCACTCAAGGCCGCTTTTTCTGCAGAACAGCTTCAGAACTCTCAAGGCATCAGCATTCTGAACAGCCTCGGGAAATCCGCAATTCACAACTCCGTAAACCCGGATATTCTTTTTATCCGGTAAAGCCTCTCTGAATGTCTGATACTCCCTGAGCCACCAGGTCAGATGCCCGGGAAGAACATCAATATACAGGGGCAATGCCAGAATCCACACATCACTCTCTTCCATTTTTTTAAGAATGGCGCTGTCTGATGAACCTGTCTTCCGGGGCAGAGTCAGACTCTGAACCTGTTCTTCCGTCCCCCCTTCCTGCTTCAGGATCTCTCTTATATCCTCCAAAATAAGAGCCGAGGAACTGCCCTTCTCCCCCCGGGGACTTCCATTTATATAGAGAAACCTGTTCATGCGGCACCTCCCATGCTTTTTGTTCCTGCAAAACTGTCCAGAAGATGAAAATCATCACGGTTCCTGATAATAACCGTTTCCATTCCGGTCTTATGTAAATTATCATTGAGATTCTGTCCGGTAGATTTGAATAATTCCATTTCATCCTGATCCAGATCTGCCCCGTAACCGGCCAGGAAAGGGATGGGGCTTTTTTCATACCGGGAGGGATGGTGGGTCTCCCCTTTATGAGTTTCAAAAAAAGGAAGAACCCGGCAGAGGGAACGGTCCAGAAGGATCTTCAACTGCGGACTGTAGGCACCCCAGGTAAGGGGATTGAGAAAGAGCACCCGGTCTGAATTGACTATTTCCTTCACAATATCAGCAGCGGCATCATGAAAGATACAGAGACCGGGAGTCTTCAGCCAGCAGTTGAAACAGCCGGTGCAGGGCTCCATCGGGTGGCTCTGCAGATCGATAAACTGTAATCCCTCTATGCCTTTGAAACTGTCCTGCATATACCTGAGGATGTCCTGCCCCATCGGATCAGGACAGTCATGTATGATTGTATATTTCATTTCTATAACTCCTTCGGCGGCCCCTTGTACGGGTTTCAAGGCTGCGTCCGCCAATGTTGACACTGTAAACATAAGATGAACATACACTTTCATGTTTACAGTGTCAACATAATTCTGTTATATTTTCATTTAATTATGAGCGAATATCACCATGGAAACCTGAAACAGCAGCTTCTGGACGAAGGACTCAAACTCCTGGGAGAAGAGGGAATTGAAAAGTTTTCTCTGCGGAAACTGGCCAAACGCTGCGGCGTCTCCCACACCTCCCCCTACAGACATTTTGCAAGCAAAGAAGAACTGATTCTGGCGGTTGCCCAGGAAATTCAGAGCAGATTCAATACAGCCCTGAAGGAGGGACTGGCTTCGGTGGAAGGAAGCCCGAAAGAGAAAATGAAGGCCATGGGGAAAGCCTATGTCCATTTTTTCGCTGCCCATCCCGACTATCTGGATCTTCTGTTTCTGACTCCCGAAATCTATGAAATGGCACCGGAAAAGCATAATCATAAAAAAGCAGACTCCTCCCTTATGACCTATCTCAGCGCCGTGCTTCCTCTGGCAGAGGCCAAAGGCGGAGGGCTTACGATCCCGGAGAATCCCACATCCCCGGATGAGATGCAGACCATCCCCGGAGCGGCATTACAGCCCTGGTGTCTGATTCACGGGCTGACAGTTCTTATTGTCAAAAAAGCCCTTCCCGTCAAGAGCCCGGAGGCTCTGGATCAGCTTGTAGAGGATGTACTGAGTAAGGGATATTACTGATTCTGTTCGGCTGCCAGATTCTTTTTGTACCGCCTCCGGGAGAAGAGCATAAGCAGAGCGAACAGGGGAATGGACAGCAGAGCAACAATATTTCCTGTAAAGATCTGATACAGATAAAAACGCATATGGTGCCCTCCGTCTGTAAAGGCTGTTATCAGCTGACCGGTTCCGGCATCCATACCAGTGCCTCCGGACAGTTGTGTATAAAGCTCTGCCATGGAGCTGGAAATCAGCAGAAACGTGGCCACAACAGGAATCCCCGTCAGTACAGCCCGGATGACATTCCCTCTGAAAATCAGAACTGTTACGGACATGACGGATATCAGGTTGGGCAGATCTCCCAGAGGAAGGGTTCTGTTGCCCGGAAGAACAAGTGCTATTGCCAGGGAGACGGGCATCAGAATGAGGCCGGTCACAATTACAGATTTGTTATTCATCAGAATTCCCGTATCCACGGCCACATTCAGCCCCGAACGGCCGGGAAACCAGGTCTGGATTCTCTCTTTCATCCCTTCTGAGACAGGTCCGATCCCTTCCCCTATCAGCTCACCGCATTTGGGCAGCAGAAACATCACCGCCGCAATATGGATTCCCAGTTCCAGCAGGTTTTTGACCGGATAGCCGGCGGCTGTTCCCAGAATGATGCCCATAAGAAAACCGATCAGAATGGGGTCGGCCAGTGCCGTCCACCTGGATGTACCGCTGTGGGGATTGAAGCTCCATTTTTTGACAACAGGAATATGGTCAAATATCCAGTCCATCAGTTCGGCGAAGGGGAGAAGCCCTATAACCGAAACAGGGGAGATGGTTACCCCTTCCAGACCGGATTCCCTTCTGACATAGGGGGCCGCCCAGTCTGCCGTTTTGATTGTATAAAGGGTCAGCATGGCAATAGCGGCAAAGGCAATCAGAGAATTGCTGCTCACACCGAAAATAAGGGCTCCGATCAATGCCAGGTGCCAGTAGTTCCACAGGTCAATATAGATAGTTCTGGTCCAGTTCAGGGCAATCAGCACAATATTGATGATGATTACAAAGGGAATGGTCACAGGAGCCAGGGGAGAGCTCCAGGTGATAGCCGCCAGAAGAGGCCAGCCCACATCCAGTACAGGAAAATCCAGTCCCCGGACGGCGATAATCCTCTCCACCGCAGGACGGATATTATCCACAAAGAATCCGAAGACAATAAAGACTCCCGCAAAACCGGTTCCCAGCTGCAGGGCGGATTTTAAAACAGCTCCCGGCTTCATCCGGATGATCAGACCGATGACAATGATAAAAACCGGCAGCATAATATAAGCTTTGAATTCAAAAAAACTGTCAATAACTGATGATAAGACGTCCATGGTCTTTAGAATAGTCGCCGGGATAAAATTGTACAATAGAGAGTCCCATGGATTGAAAGAGAAGCTTTTTCTTTGAACAGCGGCAAATTCAGATTGACAGATTCTCCATTCAGGAGCATTATATGACTATATCATCGTTTTCAGTCATACAGTCATGCCATTAAGGAGGAACCCATAGTGCCCAGATCATTCAGCCCGGAAGAATCCGGCAGAATCAGAGCGATCCTGATGCGGGAGGGAAAACAGCTTTTCTCCTCCTCAGGGCTTAAAAAAACAACAGTGGACGATCTGGTTAAAGCAGCCGGCATCGCCAAGGGGTCCTTCTACAAATTCTATCCCTCCAAAGAGATGCTCTATATGGAGATTATCGAGTCCGAAGAGAGAACCTTGCGGGAGGGACTGTCTCTGGACCTTCTGGACGGGGGAAACCTGAACAAAGAGACAATCAGAACCTTCTTTCTAAGCTTTATCGACTTTTTGGAAACAGAACCCCTGTTTCTGAAGATGTTCAGTGAAAACGCTCTGGAGCAGCTGCTGATAAAGCTGCCTGAAGAGAAGGTGCAGGAGCATATGAACAGGGATGAAGAGTGGTCTGATTCCCTTATCCGCAGCTGGCAGGCATCGGGATACCTCGCAGAGATGGAGCCGGATGTTTTTGCCGCTCTAATGCGGAGTATTTTCATTCTGTTTACCCAAAAAAAAGTCATTGGAGAAGAGCAGTTTCAGGGAGCTCTGGGATTTATCTTTGACGCAATGGCTCATCAGATCATAGCCACAAGGAGGCTGCCGTGATCCATGTAGAAAATCTGCGATACACCTACCCCGGAAAGACGGAAGAAGTTCTGAAAGGGATATCCTTCCGCATTGACGAAGGAGAAATTTTCGGTTTCCTGGGACCTTCGGGTGCCGGTAAAAGCACAACCCAGAAAACACTGATCGGCATTCTGAAGGACTACAAGGGGACCGTACAGGTAGCCGGACAGGACATCAGTGCTGTGGACGGGAGTTTCTATAACGACATAGGAGTGTCCTTCGAACTTCCCAATCTCTACAGCCGCTTGACGGGAAGGGAGAACCTGGAGTTCTTCGCCTCTCTCTACAAGGGGAACACACAGAACCCCCTGTCCCTTCTGACCCGGCTGAACCTGGAAGATGCTGCCGATACAAAGGTGAATGACTACTCCAAGGGTATGAAGATGCGTCTCAATTTCTGCCGGGCTCTGGTCCATGACCCCCGTATTGTGTTTCTGGATGAACCCACATCGGGACTGGACCCGGTCAATGCCAAAAGGGTGAAGGATATTATCCTGGAACTGAAGGCCCGGGGTAAAACCATTATTCTGACAACCCATAATATGAATGTGGCCGATGAACTCTGCGACCGGGTGGCTTTTATAAACGAAGGAGAACTGGCACTGATCGATTCGCCCAGAGCCCTGAAAATAGAAAAGGGAGAAAAAAGCCTCCGCCTGGAATACAGGGAAGACGGCCGCACCGGAGCCAGGGATTTTCTTCTGCAGGGGCTGGGTGAGAATACGGACTTCCTGAAGCTTCTGAAGGAAAAAGAGATCGAAACCATTCACAGCAAGGAAGCCAGTCTGGAGGATATCTTTATCCGCACCACAGGAAGAGGTCTCTTATGAACTCAGTACACCCTCCCGGCTCTTTTAAGAGTCTTCTCATCTGTAACCTGAAACTGCAGCACCGGCAGGGTTTTACTGCTGCCTGGGCTGTGATTTCCCTATTCTATATCCTGGGCCTCTCTTTTATTCCCGGGAACATCAAGACCGTGATTATTCCCCTTGTCCTTCTGTCTGAACCCTCCACCTTTGCCATGATTTTCACGGGGGCCATTCTTCTTCTGGAACGGGATGAGAGACTGCTGGAAAACCTGTTTATTACCCCCATGAGCATTCGGGCCTATATGGTCAGCAAGGCTCTGGCGTTGAGTCTTCCCGCCGCCGTCAGTACAACCGTCATTACCCTGGTGCTGAGAGGGCCATCCCTGTCCCTTCTGATCATCCCTCCGGCGGTCATCCTTACGACTCTTGTTTTCGGGCTTTATACCTTTATTCCGGCTTCCGCCTCCCGGGATATAATGGGTCTTCTGGGACGCATCGGTCTCTATGGCAGCCCTTTTGCCCTGTCCATTCTTGATTACTTTGGCGTCTTTCCCGGAGTACACCATTACCTGCTGCCCAGTAAAGGCAGCCTGGAACTGATGCAGGCGGCAGCGGGAACCGGAGAGACTGACGGACTGACAATGATCCTTTCTCTCGCCAGTATCTGCCTGTGGATAGTTCTGATTATACCGGCGGCTGAAAAGCAGTTCAGAAAAAATCTGATCCATACAGGAGCCATAGCATGAGTGAAAAAGCTTTTTTCCTTGCTGATCTGAAAAATATCAGCAGAGACCTGATGCTGCTGATCCTTCTGCCGGTTCCTCTGTTTCTGGCCCTGCTCCTCCGCTTCGGGTTTACCGCTCTTGCCTCAGTTCTCAGAATATGGATTGACCTCGAAACCTATGCGCCCCTGATTCTGATGTTTATCCTGAATATGGGACCTCTCCTGATAGGGATGTGCGCCGGACTGCTTCTGGTTGATGAATGTGATGACAATATTCTTCCGGCACTGGCGGTGACGCCTCCGGGACGAAAGGGTTTTCTGAAACACCGTCTGGGAGTGCCCTTTCTGTGGACGGTCCTTGTTCTGCTCCCGGTTCCCTGGTTGTCAGCTCTGGCAGGAGATCTGAGTCTGTTCAGACACTTTTTTCTGGTACTGACGGTCTCCCTGACGGCTCCCCTGGAAGCTCTGATCATTGCCGTAACAGCCCATAACAAAATTGAAGCCATGGCGGTGGGTAAGATGACGGGAATTCTGTTTATGGCTCCCTTCATCGCCTGGTTTGCTCCGGGGGGATGGAAGTTTGCCGGCGGTATGCTGCCGGGGTTCTGGATTTCCCTTTCAGGATTCCACAGAGAGGGCCTCGGCGGAGCCTTCCTCTATCTGCTGCCTGCCCTGCTGTTGACTGCAGGAGCCATAGGGCTGCTTCTGGAGCGCTATGAAAAGCGGATTGACTGATTCTCAGGACCGGAAAGACAGTGCCTTGATCAGACAGTACACCTCAGACCCTTCCTTCAGTTCCAGTTCCCGGGCTGCGGGCACGGTCACCTGTGAAGCAATTCTGACCCCTGCATCAATGATGCAGAGTATGTGAGTCTCGGTCTGTATAATACGGCTGATTGTCCCTCTGATCTGATTTCTGACCGACAGACCTTCCACCCTTTTTCTGGACAGAGCCACAGCCCTGGGAGACACCACCAGAGAGAAGGTATCCGCCGGTGCTTTCGGGACAGTCAGCCGGAGTTCCGGATTCCCTTCCACAGCGCAGGAAAACAGTCCCGGAGCAGTCTGCTGAGGATCGCTGAGGCGGAAACTGTTCACAAAACCTGAATCCCTGGTGACCCGGTCACCGTAAAAATCCAGAGAGTTCCCGAACCCGGCACAGCGTCCCTGCTCCATAAAGTAAATCCTGTTGGTCAGGCGCTGAATATCAGGCAGATCGTGGCTGATCACCAGAAAAGGAATATTCAGGCGGTCTCTCAAGTTCCTGAGATAAGGAAGAATCGTCGCCCTCAGAGAGTTGTCCATGGCATTGAAGGGCTCATCCAGCAGGAGCATATCCGGAGACGTCAGCAGGGCTCTGGCAATGGTTGTACGCTGCTGCTCACCACCGGAAGCTTCATAGGGCATGGAATCCAGGAGAGAACCAAGCCCCAGCAGCTCTGCGACCTCATCCAGTCCGATATTCTTCTTCAGGGCATAACGCTCGCCGAACAGTATATTCTCCCGGATAGTCAAATGGGGAAAAAGCAGTTTTTCCTGGAACACAACACCGATCCGTCTTTTATGTACCGGTACAAAGAGACCCTTTGAGGTATCTGTCAAAACCCGGCCTCCCAGAACGATCCTCCCCTTTTCAGGAGTCTCCAGCCCGGTGAGCAGACTGAAAAAGGAGGTTTTCCCCGCACCTGAGGGTCCGAAGATACCGATGGTCTGATCATCAAACTCACCTTGTATATCCAGCAGAAAATCGCGTCTGGGAAACTGAAGATCAAATTCAAGACTCATCCCGGAGCTTCCTCCTTTTCTGCAGTCGCTGGTTCAGCCAGGATGAGGCGAACATGGCCGCAAATGAGATAAAAATGGACAGAAGGACCAGAAACCCCGCTTCCTTCTCTTTTCCCGGAACCTGCAGCAGGGAATAAACGGACAGGGGAATGGTGCGGCTGACGCCCTCTATATTACCGGCAAAGGTGACGGTGGCTCCGAACTCTCCCAGGCTCCGGGCAAACCCCAGCACCACACCATTGATCACTCCCGGTAGAATCAGAGGGAGGGTGATTCTGAAAAAAACAGCCTTTCTGTCTGCTCCCAGAGTCAGAGCCGCCCTCTCAAAACGGGGGTCCACCATATCCATGGAAATTCGAATGCTTCTGACAATAAGGGGAAAGGACACCACCATGGCGGCCATCACAGCTGCCGCCGTGGTAAAGGCGATTCTGATACCGAAAAAGCTGTCAAAAAAGGAACCGATCCACCCCCGCCGTCCCAGAATAAACAGCAGAACATACCCTGTTGTCACAGGGGGCATGACCAGAGGCAGATTGACAAGTCCGTCAATCAGGTTTTTCCCCTTAAACTCATGCCGGGTCATATAGACCAGCATCAGGGCCGCAGGCATATTCAAAGCTGTTGCCAGCAGGGCAATTCGTACAGAGAGAAGAAGTGTTGTCAGAACATCCGCATAATTCATTAACCCTCCGGTTTTTAAGGGATTTTCATCTCAAAACCGTACTCTTCCAGTATGGCTCCGGTTCCGCTGCCCTTCACAATAAAATCGTAAAACTCTTCTCCCGGGCTTCCGGTGTCTTTTAAAAGAGCCGCAAAGTAGGAGACAGGACTGTGGGATTCCGCCGGGAATTCTCCCAGTATCCTGACCTTGTCTGATTTCAAAGCATCCGTTCTGTACACGATCCCTCTCTCACTCTCTCCCAGTTCAACGACTGAGAGAGCCGCACGGACATTGGCAGCCGGCAGTATTCTGGGCTCCAGTACTGTATACCAGCCAAAAAACTCCAGAGCTTCCTTACCATAGGCTCCGGCGGGAACATGGGCGGGATCTCCCATGGAGAAGCGGCCTTCGAAACTGCCGGGCAGGTCAAACCCTGAGTCTATGGAAACCGGCTCATCGGAACTGTCAGCAGGGGCAATCAGAACCATTCTGTTCCCTGCAAAAGGAATGGAAGCAGCAACCAGACCCTGTTCATCGGCATAGTCCATCCACTTTTTCGAAGCGGAAATAAAAATATCGGCCTGGGCTCCCTGAGCCAGCTGTTTGGCCAGAGTGCCGCTGGATGCCGGATTCAAAAGGACCGGCCGGCCTGTTTCTTCTTCAAACTGATCAGCCAGGCTCTGCATCACATCAATCGTACTGGCTGCGGCAAAAACAATCAGGGGATCGGTTGGATTATCTGATCCCTCCTGATTTCCCATGGGGAACAAAGGAATTGAACAAAAAAGAAAAGTTGACACTAAGACGAACAATCTGTTCATTATAAAACTCCTGACGGACTTACACACCACATTATATAGAAACACAATACAAGTACTGTGCCAACTGTCTGAAACGCTTGTTCAACCTGTCAGGAGCTACAGACAGGTATAAAAGGGAGCTTTTTTATTCATTTTTGTAAAAAAGAGAGAGGGAAATGAATCGATAGAGCACAAGGAACGGCGCCAGTGAGATAGAAAGCCAGTGAAAATCAGCCTTTCTTTTCAGCAATAATCAGGAAGGAATCATCATCCTCGAATTCCCTGTAGATATGGGTCTTCAGAATCTTCCAGGAGGAGGAGAGCAGCTCCCGGATCTCCTGTTCCAGGTAATACTGAAAAAAGAGACCGTCAAACTCTTCCTGCTTTTCCCCCCGCCAGAAAGAGTGGCAGATCAGGCCCCCGTCCCGGAGTAAGTCTTTCTGTTGGAGCAGAGATCTCTTCAAATCGTCCCGGTTCAGATGATGGAGAACCTTGTTGGAATACAGAGCATCAAAGATCCGGTCTGTCTCCAGGGTCACCGCATCCAGCTGCAGAAGATCGGCATGGGGAACTCGCTTTTTATACTTATCCAGAAAGATCCTCGAGTAATCGGAGCCCCAGACCTTGTAGCTCTTTCTCAGAATATCCAGATCCACACCCGGCCCCATTCCGATCTCGAGAACTGAGGAGTCTGAAGGCAGATATTCTTTGAGTATATCGATCAGTTCACGTCCGTCATAACCTGCGGCCATTTCAATATATTTATTGACATTTTCTTCTGTTTCAAAAAAGCTCATAACAACCTCTGCTTACTATCATAATCTATTCTTTGTGAACCTGCCTGTCAGGTCTCATTTTAAGAGGTCTCTATGCTGTCAGAAGACCTTCTTCTCCTCCAAATCTCCATTTGATTTTTCACAACTTTCATACCAAATTTAAAAACATGAAAGACGAAAAGAAAAACGGATCGATTTTAAAGAAACTGCTCCTCACCTTCGGGGGACTGTCACTGATTCTCTTTCTTGTTTTCGGAGGGGCACTGCTGTCGATCACAAACAGATCCTTCACATCCCTCAACAGGGACATGAATCTACAGATTGCGGCATCCAGGGGAGATGAAATTGCCCGCTGGCTGGAAGGGCAGCAGAACTATGTGAAAGGAGTGGCCGATCTGAATATAATCAGAACCGGCACACTGGAGGAGGCGGGAAACTACCTGGCAGGACGGCATTCCTCATTCAGCAGAGAAATCGCCATGATCTTTGTTTCCGATGACCAGGGAAAATACCGTTCCAGTCTGGGAGCAGCGGGAGACATATCAGGCAGAGACTACTTTAAAGACATCAAAAGCGGAGCAGCAGAAGCAGTTGTCAGCAACCCTGTTATTTCGAAATCCATGGGTATACCGATTTTTGTGATTGCCCGGAAAGTGGAAGACAGTAATGGCAAGTTCAAGGGAATCATCGCCGCCACGGTCAAGCTGGAAACTCTGTCCCAGATTGCCGGATCTGTCAAAATAGGCAGAACCGGTTACGGATTTATCCTGGACGGTACCCGGACTGTTCTGGCCCATCCCGAACAGGATCTGATAATGAGTACTCCCGACTCGGAACTCTATCAGACCAGTCTGATGGGAATTGAAGATCTGGTATCCCTGATGGGTGAAGATGAAAAAGGGATACAGGGGGAGTTTACAGACAGGAACGGAAACAGAATGGTGAGCTTTCTCCATACAGTTAAGATGACTCCCGGCTGGATTCTGGGTATCACAATAAGCCGGAGTGAATACCTTGAGTCCATAACAAAGACCATCAGACTGATCATTCTGATGACAGCAGGAGCCATCCTGATTCTGGTGGTTGCGGTCTTTCAGTTTGCCAGACGTTTCAGCAACACCATTGAGGCGGCCTCGGCAGTGGCAGTTCAGATTGCCGGTGGAGATTTGACCGCCGCCATTGATCCTGCCCTTCTCAAAAAGAACGATGAGGTCGGCGATCTGGCCAGAGCCCTGAACCTGATGACCACTGAGCTGAGAAACAGTTTTATCGAAATTCAGAGTATTGCCAATCAGATCAGTGACGGAAGCGAAAGCATCAGCTCCACCAGTCAGCTTCTGTCTGAAGGAGCCACCGAACAGGCGGCCACATCCCAGGAAGTTTCAGCCTCCATGGATAAAATGACCGACTCCATCAACGCCAACTCGGACAATACGGATATGACCGAATCTATAGCCAACAAAGTGGCTGTCAGTGCCGGAGATGGAGGAAAGGCTGTTGATGACACCATTACCTATTCCAAAAACATCTCCGATAAAATCCAGATCATCAGTGAAATTGCCCGGCAAACGAATATGCTGGCCCTGAATGCAGCCATAGAAGCCGCCCGTGCCGGAACGGCTGGCAGCGGATTTGCCGTTGTGGCAGGAGAGGTCAGAAAACTGGCTGTGAACAGTCAGAATGCGGCATTCGAAATTATCGCCGAGACCACCGAATCCCTGAAAGTTGCCTCAACGGCGGGACAGATTCTTCTGGATCATGTGATACCGGAAATCAAAAACACCGCCGAGCTTGTGAGTGAAGTAAAGGCGGCAACTCAGGAACAGCGCAGTGAAGCGGAACAGATCAATACAGCCCTCAGACAGCTGGATACTGTTATTCAGCAGAATGCGGCATCCTCAGAAGAACTGGCCTCCATGGCAGAGGAATTCAGTTCCCAGGCCCTGATTCTCAGTGACCAGGTGGCCCGCTTCAAGACCGGTAATCGTGCTCAGGAGAAACCGGAACTACTGGAAGAGTAATTTTGAACTCAGCGCCGCCGCCGTCTCTGTTGGCGGCAGTGAGTTCCCCTCTGTAGGCTTTGACAACAGCATGGGCTATGGACAATCCCAGTCCCGAATGACTGTTCCGGTCCTCCAGGGGTCTGTCTGAAAAAAAGCGGTTGAACAGTTTATCCAGATTCCCTTCCGGAATACCCGGTCCCCTGTCCAGAACAGACAGAACAACGCGGTCTTTGGTCTGCACAGTTTTTACAAGAACCGGCTCGCCTGCAGGTGAAAAGCTTAAGGCATTATCAAAGATATTACTGAAACACTGGACAAGACGGTCTTTATCCCCCCTCACATACAGGGGCATACCGTGGGTATCTTCCCATTCGAAAACAGGGATGGAAAGAGTGAGATTCCTCTGCCGGATCAGATTCCTGATCAGAGCGTTCAGATCAACAACCCCCGCAGGCTCATCAGAGAGTTTGAGATCCACCTGACTGATCTCTCTCAGGTCACTGATAAGCCTCTGGATTCTCAGTCCTTCGTCTCTGATCATACCGAGGAACCGTTCCCGGTCCTCCCCTTCCGCCTCCAGGCTCAGTTCCGCAGCGTTCAGAATTCCTGCCACAGGATTCTTGAGTTCATGGGACAGATCGGCAGAAAAACCGTCCATAAAGCGGATATAATCGGAAAGGCTTGCGGAAAGACCGTCCAGAACCCGGGAGAGATCACCGATTTCATCCCTGTTCTTTAAAGACCGGAATTCCCCTTTCACCCTGCCGCGGTGATCAAGAAAACTCTCGGCCTGATCTCTCAGCTTTTTCACCGGAATCGTAATGGTTCTGGCCAGCAGGGCAGAAAGCAGTACCGCAGCCAGTACAGAATAGATAAAAACCCGCACCATATCCAGTCTCAGGCTGTACAGATCACTCAGGATTCTGTAGGTGGACCGGGAAATCAGAACGGCTCCGTTGACCTCTCCTTCCCTGAAGACAGGAAGAGCCGAATAGAGGTTCACCGACCTCTGACCGCCGCTGGAGTAACGGGTGTAGGCTCCGTATTGCCCGGACAGAGCCCTTTCCAGCTCAGGGCCCATAAGCCTGCTGCTGCCGCTGTAATACTCGGCAGATCCCAGAGGGGCGGAAGGGGGAAAGAAAAGGCTTTTAAAGAGATTCAGAGGATACACCGCGGCCCTGTAAAGCCAGTGTTCTCTCATATTTTCACTCAGACTGTCAGGAAGGGAATCCATCCGGCTGTATTTGACACGCACCTCCTTTTCGGGGTGGGGTGCCGGCTGAAGAGAAGGAGAGCTGGAATCGGCCAGGAGATATCCCTGTGAATCCACAATCCTGATTCTGGCATTCTGATGCCCTTCCATATTCTTCAGCAGGCGGAGGGCTTCGTCCTTCAGATCTTCCCGGTCCCGGAGAGCGGCAGAAACCAGCCGCCCCTGCTGAACCATGGCGCTCTCCATAGATTCCAGAAGCTGCTTCTCATAGGTATCCAGATACAAAAGGGCTCCAATGGGGAAGAAAACCAGTAATATATTGAACACAAGAAGCCGGGTGGTCAGTTTGGAGATCACGATTCTGTCCTGAAACGGTAGCCCACACCGTATACCGCTTCAATCCGGTTGAAATCCTCATCCGCGGCAGCCAGTTTTTTCCTCAGCCTCTTAATATGACTGTCTATGGAACGATCGGACACATAATGATCATGGGGAAAAGCGGCCTGAATCAGCTGCTCTCTGGAGCGTACCGAATCAGGGGCACTGCTCAGATCTTTCAGAATTCTGAACTCTGAAATGGACAGAGAGAGAGCCTCCCCCTTCCACCAGGCCCGGAAACTCTCCTCATTCAGCTGCAGCCCGGATGTCCCGGTCTCAGCCCCCCTCCGGCTGTTCCCGTATTCATCGGAGGAGCCGGATCGCCGCAGCAGAACTTTCACCCGGGTACACAGCTCTCTCAGGGAAAAGGGCTTGCACAGATAATCATCGGCTCCGATTTCCAGCCCCAGAATACGGTCAAACTCCTCATCCTTTGAGGATAGAAACATCAGGGGAACAAGCTGGTCTGCCGATCTGATCCTCCTGCACAGCTCCAGGCCGTCCATCCGGGGCATCATTATATCCAGTATCAACAGCTCGGGTCTTTCCTTCTGAAAAGAGCGCCAGGCTTCCTCTCCGTTTGTGAAACAGCGGACCCTGTGCCCTTCTTTCTCCAGGGCATAGGACAGGGTTTCCCTTATAGATTTTTCATCATCCACGACTGCAATCAGTGCCATACAAAGGAGTGTACCACAGCTTTCACATCCTGATCTGCACTTCAGTGAGTTTGACACAATATTGCCATATTTCAGCCCTTATTCTGCCGGATTAAAGGGTCATACTTCCGGCTATACTGTACAATGAACAAAGGAGTAAACAAGTGAAAGCCAATCCAAGCGAACCCGGAACCATGAGAATCAGAAAACCCGAATGGATCAGACCCGGCAGGGGGGGATTCGGTATGAAAGCCGTGATCATAGTGACCATGATTCTTCTGTTCCTCATTCCCCTGCAAATGATTAAAGACCTGGTATGGGAGAGGGAGAACCGGAAATGGGAAGCCGAAGAGAGCGTTTTCAGCTCCTGGGGTTCGGATACCGCCGTGGGTGGTCCCCTTCTTGTGATTCCCCGCAGGGTCAACTACGACATAACCGATGAAAACGGTAAATACCTGAGAACCGGCGAATACATTGAAAACATCTACCTCCTCCCCGATGAAATGGAGATAAATGCCCGCAGCAGCAGCGAAAGCAAGTTCAGAGGGATCTTTGAAGTGCCTGTGTTCACCATCAGCGTTGAAGGATCGGGAACCTTTGCCCTGGAAGCCCTCTACAAGACTTATGAGCCTCATATGATTTTATGGGAGGAAGCCTATGTCCAGTTTTCCTACCCCAGTCTCAAGGGTATGAATAAAACGACGCCCCTCCTCTGGGAGGGAAAGGAATACGACTTTGAAGCAGGCGACAGCAGTGCCGCACTGTACGGAGCGGCCTTAAAGGCAAAAGTGGATGCCGGCAGGGGAGATGCCCGGGACATCAGCCGGGTAATTCCCTTTCACTTCAAGCAGGAGATTAGAGGCGGCCGGTCTCTGGAATTTCTGCCTCTGGCGGGAAACTCGGTCATCAACCTGGAGTCGGACTGGCCTGCGCCCTCATTCCAGGGATACTACCTCCCCACATCACAGAATATCACCGAAGAGGGATTTACGGCCCGTTGGGAGGTGAATGCTTTAAGCCGGTCTGTTCCCGACTGCTGGAGCGAGTCTCAGGATCAGTTCTTTGCAGACCTCAGAGAATCGGCCTTCGGCCTCAATTTTTTCCCTGAGTTTGACTCCTATCAGAAAACAAGGCGCACCGTTGAATACGGCATTCTGTTTCTGATGATTCCCTTTCTGACCTTCTTTCTGTTCGAACTGATCCGAAAGGTGCGGATTCATCCGGTTCAGTACCTGCTGGCGGGATTCGGCAATGTTCTGTTCTACCTGCTTCTCCTCTCCCTGTCGGAACATATGGACTTTCCTCCCTCCTACCTGATTGCCTCGGCTGCGGTCACAGGGCTCTTAACCCTCTATACCCTGTCCATTAAAGGAGTGGGATACAAGGCTCTGTACCTGCTGCCGGTAATGTCCGCAGGCTACGGCTATCTCTACTTTGTTCTGAAGTCCGAAGATTATGCCCTGATCATGGGAACGGCGGGGCTCTTCGGTGCCCTCTCTCTGACCATGTTTCTCACAAGGGGAATCAACTGGTACGGCAGCGGGGATTCCTCCCCTTCTGAAGCAGAGGATAAAACAGGATCTGTGGAGGACAGGGAAATCTGATCAGCGGGATTGGTCTATCCAGGAGGTAATGAGTTCAATTTCCTCCTGGCTGATTTTTTCCTTCTCCAGAATAATTTCCAGAGGTTTTTTCGTATTGATCTGCAGACAGAGGGCCTGCCTGGTTATTTCATAGGATCTGATCCAGTCCCAGCCCAGGGTATCTTCTTCTTTGTTCGCTTCATTCAGAATATGAATACCATCGGCAGAGAAGGTATAAACATTACTGTTTCCCTTCAGTTTCCTGGCCAGAAGCCAGCTGGAACCGAAGATCATAATCATCACCAGACTCATAACGATAAGAAAGAAATTGACAAAGATCATCAGCGTATTGAGGGAGAGGAGTTCCCCTCCTCTGATTACAGTGATACCCAAAGCATACAGAACGCAGGAAAGGGTATAGTTCCGGAAGCTCTTTTTACGGAAATTCCGGAACTTGGCGGTCATGATGCTGTTGTAGCTGTATTCGATTCTTTTTGTGACGGACTTTTTGTGTTCAGACATGGGAGTATTATTACCATTATGCTTATGGTTGACAAGAAGGCTATAAGCAACCTGTGGTACCTATCCCTGTGACAAATTTGTTCCATACATTAATTCATTTAACGGTTAATAGTTTTAACCCCGGCCATGCTCCTGATTGAATGATTTGACCGTCTCAATCATGGCAACGACATTTGCTACCGGGGTACCTGCCTGAACATTATGAATGGCGTCAAAAACAAATCCCCCCTCATTGCTGAATACTTCCAACCTCTCCCGGACCTCTTTTCTCACATCATCGGCTGATCCGAAGGGAAGAGTTTTCTGCGTATCCACTCCTCCTCCCCAGAATGTCAGCTTACTACCGTAACGTGTTTTAAGATCTGCAGGAGACATTCCCGTTGCAGAACACTGTACCGGATTGAGAATATCAAATCCGCAATTTATAAGTTCCGTAATGAACGGTTCTACAGCTCCGCAGGAGTGTTTGAATGTTTTCCAGGTAGTGTGATGATGAATCCAATCATTGATTTTTTTGTAATAAGGAGCATATAACTCTCTGAATGCATCCAGAGAACAAAACTGAGACGTCTGAGTTCCGAAATCGGTTCCACAGATAAAAACTGCATCCGGTATATTCCCAACAACCTGGTGGATCTTATTCAAATTGAAAAGAGCTGTTTCACACTGCTTCTCAAAAATGGCATGAATATAGTCCGGTCTAAGACCAGTCGACATATACCATTCAGTGATATCCCTTATTCCTTTGGGGTGTTTCAGAAATGGGGCAGGAACAAGGGCAATATCACCGAATCCTGTTCCCCCGAAACTGGCGACAACAGCTTTACCGGACTTCTCAGCCTCAGTACAGGAAATCTGATAATATGCAAGGTCTTCTTCGCTGACTGCCTTGAATTCTTCCAGATTGTCTTCAGGATTAAGATCAGTTTCATCAAAATCAGGCTGACGGATTATAGTATCAAAAAAATAGCTTCCTTCCGGCATCCTGGCACTGGGAGGAACGGAAACATCTCCTTCCGGATAAATCAGAATGTCGTTTCCCTCTTCAGTTGTGTTAAAGTTTTTAGAAACAAGGACATCCTGTCCCCAGGGAGTTCTCCACTCCTTCCAGTCTGAGAGAGGAAAACCGAACATCGTATTTCGAGGAAACACTCCAACAGTATCAATTCCCAGAACCTCCTGAAGATCCTCCTCAATCATACCCAGCATCTGATAAGGCTCATGAACCTTTACAGGTCGGTCCTCAAGTCCATAGTACTGCCGTAAACCTTCAACAACAGAACAATGCATTCCAGAAACACTTGTTGCACCAAAATCTACAGGAACAACTCCCGGCTGGTGATCCAATGCCATTTTAAGCTTCTTTTTTCCATTCATCCTTTACACCTTGCATATATTAACTGATGGATAACAGGGCTCACTGGAAACTGGATTCCAGATAGTTTAAAAACTGCAATGCCGCTGAACGACTGACCAGACTTGAATCTACAGTCAGACAAATACTTACTTCACGAACAGAAGAGAAAGATCCATCCTGAATATTAATTCTGTTCCCAGGAGATCCAACTGTTACAGAGGGACCATTAAATCCGCTCAATCCCGGTTTGAATATATCCAATCCGTATTGTGAGGCATCATAGAAAACCATAGCCCCCGGGGGGGTGAGAGAAACAGAGCTTTCCAGTCCGGCAGAAGCCCTGTCCATTTTTTCTTTCCAACGAAGGGAATAATCCTCCAGACCGACTTCTGAATACGTCATGGGAAATGCACGTTCACCATCAGCAGAATCCACAACAGTCCAGAGAATACTGTCTTTGGACATATCCCTGACATCTGTATTCTGAAATACCCTCATGGACGGAACTTTCTCCAGACCGGACAATACAGCTGCTGCAATGTCTTCTATTCGAAATTGAGCCATAGGAATAGATTTGATAAATACCATTTCTGTACCCGTCGGTCTATATTCAGCAGACACAGAAGGCCGGGGGAGATTTGTCTCCTGTATCCGGGAAGAAATGATTTCACTCTCTGAAGGTACTGAATTGGTGCAGCAACTCCGCAGATCATCTCGAGTGACTTTACCACCGTACCCTGTTCCGCTGATTCCGGTCAGATCTGGTTTTCCGATTTCCTCCCAGAGTTTTAGTGCTTTAGGAGTCAGATTCATAACATCAGCCTCCGATCCTGCAGCAGGCTTTTTATCTTCAGCCGGCATGGCAGGGGAAGGGGTGACAGCGACCTCAGGCTCATGAGAGCCGGTTAAAGCTGGTAATTCTTCACCTTCTGTTGAAACTGAAGCAATAACATCACCACAGGCAGCAGTATCTCCTTCTTGAAGTATATGCTTCAGAACACCCTCTTCCTCAGCAAGCAATTCGTTGGTTAATTTTTCAATCTCAATAGTACAGATTGGATCCCCTTTCTGAACAGGGGAACCATCCTGAACCAGCCATTCACCAACTGTTCCTTCTTCCATATTCGCCCCGTAACGGGGCATTTCCACATAATAACTCATTTGATTCTCCTAGAAGTTCATAGCACTCTGACAGGCTTTGATCAGATGCTCTTCGCTGGGATTGATATAGTCTTCAAGAACAGGGGCAAAAGCGACCGGAACATCAAGAGACGTAACTCTTTTCACAGGTGCCTTCAAGTATTCAAAGAGCTCTTCTGCTATCATGGCTCCCATCTCGGCACCAGCCCCCATCACTTTAGGACCTTCCTGAAGAATGACCAGACGTCCGGTTTTGGCAACCGACACTTTGATGGTTTCCTTATCAAGAGGAAATAGGGTTCTAGGATTAATAATCTCTGCAGAGATCCCCAGGCTTTCCAGCTTCTTTACTGCTTTTTTAGCCAGAGCCACCATTGCCATTGTGGCAACAATAGTGATATCTGTACCTTCTTTTTCAATATGAGATTTGAACAGCTCTATCTCATAATGCTCTTCAGGAACATCACCCTTCATATTGTAGAGCAGTTTATGCTCTAAAAAGACTACCGGATTATTATTTCGTATAGAAGCAGTAAGCAATCCCTTTGCTTCATAGGGAGTGGCAGGAGCAACAATGACAAGGCCGGGAACGTTCATCAGCCAGGGCTCAATGCACTGGGAATGGTGATAGGCACAGCGGATGCCGCTTCCTGTTACTGCTCTCACAGTCATCCCGCAGCTGGCATCTCAGTTATACATGAAATGAAGTTTTGCAGCATTATTGACAAGCTGGTCGTAACAGACAGTAACAAAGTCGGCAAACATCAACTCTGCAACAGGACGCAAACCGCAGACAGCAGCTCCCGCAGACAAACCTATGAATCCGGCTTCAGAAAGAGGAGTATCCCAGGCTCTATCAGGCCAACGGTGCCAGATTCCCTTTGTAATACCAAAGTCACCACCCATTTTGGCGACATCTTCACCTAGAATGAATACTTTTTCATCCTGTTCCATTTCTCCAATCAAAGATTCATTTATAGCTTTACTGAATGTCAGTTTTCTCGGCATGACCAATCCTCCACTTCAAAGTCTGCATAAATATGTTTTAGGGCATCCTCAGGAGCAGGCTCAGGACTGTTCAATGAAAAATCCAATGCGTCCTGAATTTCCTGTTCTGCTTTATCTTCCAGCTCTTTTAATTCTTTTTCAGAAACCTTTCTACTAAGAAGATCGGACCGGGTTTTTTTCAAGGGGCATTTATCCTGCCACATTTCAAGTTCCCCGTCAGGACGGTATGCTGCAGGATCTCCAGCAAAATGCCCCTGCCAACGGTAAGTCATAAACTCAATAACTGTAGGACCCTCTCCCTTTCTGGCTCTGACAGCAGCTTTTTCTACAGCTTCCACAACGGCTTCAATATCATTCCCGTCAACCACTTCTGATGGAACTTCGTATCCTTTGGCCCAGGTAGCAAGCTGCTGCTGGGGGTGGGATTCCCTGTAATGAGTAGAGATTGCATATTGATTATTCAAAAGGCAATAGATAACCGGCAGTTTCCAGGTTGCCGCCATATTCAGGCTTTCATGACAGGTTCCCTCTCCCAATGTACCGTCCCCCATAAAAACGGCGGTAACATCATCAGTTTTGTTGTACAGTGATGCGAAGGCGGTTCCCAGACAGGTTACAACTGTTGAGCCTTGTATACCATTGAAGCCCATATTTCTGCAGGTAAGATCATTGACATGCATTGAGCCCCCTCTGCCTTTATTGATCCCTGTAGCTTTACCGAAAATCTCGGCCATAACCAGTTTTTTCTCCGTTCCGCATAGACATATAGCCCCATGCCCACGGTGATCGGGGAATTTATAATCACTTTTTTTCAATGCTCCTACCACACCGGCCTGAGCAGCTTCCTGTCCAATACTCAAGTGAACAAATCCGGGAATTTCCCCTGCGGCAGAATACTTTTCTATGACTTCCTCAAACCGACGAATAGAGTACATATCGTAATACAATTCAGTCAGTCTTTTTACTGATAATCCCATTTCTTTCTCCCTTCCCGTTTACCGGGTAACATTCATGATTTTTTACCAAACACATCCACTGACGCCCCCATCATAGGGGCTGAGTCATCGGACACTAGAAACTGAACGACCCTGGAGACTTCATCCTCCTGTAGCATGTCATCAGTATGAATAGTGACTGCTTTATCGCTATCCAGTCTCTCTCTTGTATATTCCGTATTAGTCATTCCCAGATAGATGGCATTCACATTGATACCATCCATTTTCAACTCTTCTGAAAGACTGTTTGTTAAACTGATTAGTCCGGCCTTTGATGCCGCATAAGCTGAAAATCCCGGAAAATAATGCTTAGCCGCACTGGATGATATATTAAGAATTTTACCGTATTTCTTATTCTTCATTCCCGGGATGACCTCCCGACAGCATAAAAAAGCCCCGGTAAGATTGATATCTATCATTGCCTGCCATTCCGACAGAGGCATCTCTTCAATAGAAATGGACTTATGATAGGCAGCATTATTTATGAGGATATCGACTGTCCCATCCATGTTGGTGATATTCTTAAAAACTCTTTTTACTGCACTTTCATCACTGATATCACAGGGATGGGCTTCACATACACCCCCTGCCCTGCGGATACGGTCCCGTACTGTTTGTAATCGTTCTTCATTGCGGGCCAGAATATGTACAGACGCACCCTGTGCAGCAAGATCTGATGCAAATCTGGCACCCAGTCCCCGGCCTCCACCTGTAATGACAACTATTTTATTCGTGTAGATCATATATCCCCTCTTTACATCTTGTTTTTCAGTAGAATGCCGCACTCTCTCAAAGCTTCAGAGACTGTGGGATGAGGAAAAACTGTATGGATCAGATCATCAATTGTCAGCTCATTGGCCACCAGCAATGCTCCTCCGAAGATCAGTTCAGAACAACCGTTTCCCAGCATGTGCACACCCAGAATCTGGCGACTCTCTCTATCAGCAATTAAATTTACCCACCCGGGTGTATCTCCCTGCTCAGCAAAAAATCTGGCAGTATTCTTAAAAAAATAACGGGCTGATACAGGGGTAAATCCCTCTCTTTCTGCCTGTTGAACATCAAGCCCGCAACCGGCAGCCTCTGGATAGGTATAAACCACCCAGGGTAGCTTATCCTCTTCAAACCAGGAGGATTTGCCACAGATGTTGGAAACAGCAACTTCTGCCATTCTTGATGCAGCATGCGCATACTGGCTTAATCCTGTCACGTCTCCGATGGCATAAACACCTGGTGCACTGGTCTGCATTCTTTCATTCACAGCAATTCCCTGTTTTGTTGTTACAACTCCGGCTGCTTTAAGATTTAGAGATTCGGTATGGGGTTTACGTCCAACAGAAAGAAGCAGTACATCACAAGGAATCTCAATTGTGTTTCCCTCACAACGGCAGAGAACTCTGTCTTCCAGGATCTCTTCGACTGCTGTATTCAAATGAAAATCACAATTGGTCATTTCATCTTTCAGAGCCTCTGCAAACTCAGGTAGAGCTCCGCCAAAAAGACTATCAGCCATCTCTACAACCGTAACTTTTACACCAAGAGAATGGCAGAGCGAGGCTATCTCCATACCGATAACTCCTCCTCCCATAACAGTTATGGTTTCTGGAAGGGTCTCCAGTTCTAGAAATTCACGGCTGGTCAGAACATGAGGCAGCTCCACACCGGAGATAGAAGGAACAAGAGGCTCGGCGCCGGTGGCAATAATGAAACTGACAGCAGAATACTCACGGTCATCAACCAGAATGGTACGGGACGATGTGAAAACCGCCTCTCCCTGTAGCACAGTTACTCTGTTTTTCTTCATCAGAAGT
>JAQQAM010000268.1 GCA_028532905.1 Spirochaetales bacterium | reverse complement strand
ATTTTGATTCAGCAGCCGGTCTGTATACTAACGCATTCCGGATCTCATCTTCTGTTGACTGGACGGAAGGAATGGTACGGTCACTGGTGCATCTGAGCCGCTGCAGTGACAGAACGGGCGACAGCAGCACATCCCGGGACTATCTGAAAGCCGCAGAAGAGCTTCTTTTCGCCTCGGATGATCCTGTTCTGGATGTTCTTGTGGGAAACAGGGAGGTTGAGTGGCTTCTGTTTAATGAATCGGCCGGGAGTGCACTGGAGAAGTGTATCAGTGTTTCTCAGAATCACGGTTCCGTAAGCAGTTCGGAAGCCGGAGAGACCTGGCGCCTGATGGCGGCCATATATAAAAAGAAGGGCGATTATGACTCTGCTCTGGTTAATATTGAAAAAGCCGTATCTCATGATGATAAATACCATTATCTGGCAGAACTGGCCAGCGACTACTATATAAAATCTTCCATTCAGTCTCTCAGCGGGAATGAAGCAGATGCTGTCAATTCTATGTTGCAGGCTTTGCATTATGATAAATTTATTGAAAATACGGCAGCCATAACACAGGATCTTTATGCTCTGGGGTTAATTTATGAAAAAATGGGTGATTCTGAAATGGCAATTCATTATTTTCAACGAACTTATCTGGTGTATACGGGCAGCGGAAAGACTTCTGTTCCAGAAATTCTCCAGAAAAAGCTGGAAAAAGGGGATAATAAGATACTTCTGCCCACTGAGGATGACAGATAAGGGTATATTGTCACAATAATCTATCTCAGATATCATAAATCCAACACAAATATGTTTTAAAAGGATGCACATATGTTCGGATTTATTGTAATCGTAGTCATCGGTGCACTCGCATTCGCTGCTATCAACTATTCGGCTGTCAAAAAGAAAAGTGCCGGATCAGATGAAATGCAGAAAATTGCCGGTGCCATTCAGGAAGGGGCGGATGCTTTTCTGCGTCACGAATACTCCCTTATTCTGAAAATCGTAATTGTCATTGCTATTCTGCTTCTCGTAGTGGTTTCCTGGTATGCCAGTGTGGCATTTATCATTGGAGCCCTCATGAGCGCCAGTGCCGGATGGATCGGTATGAAAATTGCCACCATCTCCAATGTGCGCGTATCAAACACGGCCAATGAAACAAAAGACATTGGTGCCACGTTGAAAGTCGCCTTTCAGGGCGGTTCAGTCATGGGCCTGAGTGTCGGGGGATTTGCTCTTTTGGGACTGGCTCTTATCTACTATGTCTTTGGTGTTCTTATGGGACAGACTGATCCTTCCCATCTGGTGATCAAGACCAACTGGCTGGGAATCAACGATATTCCCTTTACCATGACAGTTTCCGGTTATGCTCTGGGCTGTTCCATTATTGCCATGTTCAACCGTGTGGGCGGTGGTATTTATACCAAGGCTGCCGATATGGGTGCCGACCTGGTGGGTAAAACAGAAGCGGGAATTCCCGAGGATGATCCCCGTAACCCTGCCACCATCGCCGACAATGTGGGTGATAATGTGGGTGATGTTGCGGGTCTCGGATCAGACCTTCTGGAGAGTTTTGTTGGAGCCGTTATTTCAGCTATGGTTCTGGCCTCCTACATCTTTTTTACAAGCGGTCATTCCGCCAATCCGGTTTCAAATGAACTGGTGACTAAACTGATCTCTTTTCCCATTCTTTTTGCCGCTGCCGGACTTGTCTCCTCCATGCTGGGTGTACTGATACTGCTGAAAAGCAATGTTTCCGCCAAACCCCATGCAGAGCTGAACAAAGCCACTTTTATTGCGGCCGGCCTGACAATTGTTATCAATGCTGTTCTGACCTGGATGGTTTTCAGCGGCATGGATCTGTCTGCAGCAGGATTTAAGCTGGGGGCTCTGTCTCCCTGGATTTGTGCCGTTCTGGGTGTTGTCAGCGGTATTCTGATCGGACAGCTGGCTGAGCGTTATACCAGTTATGATTTCAAGCCCACCAAGGGGATCTCAGCTGCTTCAAAAGAAGGACCTGCCCTGACCATCACACAGGGGATGGCTGTGGGGATGAAATCAGTTATTGCGCCTGTTATTACACTGGGCGTGGCTATCATTGCCGCTCATTCTGTTGCCGGACTCTATGGTGTTGCCATGGCCGCTATCGGAATGCTCTCCTTTGTCACCATGACAGTTTCTGTTGATACATACGGACCCATTGCCGACAATGCCGGCGGTATCAGTGAAATGGCTCACCTTGATCCTGAAGTAAGGGAGATTACGGATGAGCTGGATGCTGTGGGAAATACAACTGCCGCCATCGGTAAGGGATTTGCCATCGGCTCTGCCGCTCTGGCGGCTCTGTCCCTCTTTGCCTCCTACCTGTTTGCACAGGCCGGACCAAAAGCGGCTGACGGAATTGAACTGGTTCTGAATATGATCAACACCATGACCCTGGCCGGAGCTCTTGTGGGAGCGGCGCTTCCCTATCTGTTCTCCGGTATTCTGATCGAGTCTGTAGCCAATGCCGCCCGGGCCATGGTACAGGAGGTCCGCCGTCAGTTCACCGAAAAACCGGGTATCCTCACTGGTGAAGAAACGCCCGATTACAGAGAGTGTATCTCCATTTCTTCTGCAGGAGCCCTGAAGGAAATGAAGATTCCCGCTCTCATATCAGTAGCCACGCCTCTTGCCGGAGGATTTATCTTCGGACCCGAATTTGTGGGCGGACTCCTGATCGGAACAACCCTCAGTGCCATTATGCTGGCTCTCTTTACAGCCAATGCCGGTGGTGCCTGGGATAACGGTAAGAAATATATCGAGAACGGTCATTACGGCGGTAAGGGGTCTGATGCCCACTCGGCCGGTGTTATCGGTGATACCGTAGGAGACCCCCTCAAAGATACAGTCGGTCCCTCTTTGGATATCCTTATCAAGATCATGGCTGTTATTTCCCTGATCGCCGTATCCATCTTCAGCAAGTTCAACCTTTTTTCATTGCTCGGTTGAGTCTCATCGTTATAATTATTAATTAGAGCCGGCTTTTCTTTTACAGAGAACGCCGGCGTACTCCAAGGAGGAGAATATGGCTGTACACTATTATCTTACAGTTTTTCCCATGGAAGCCATGGTAGCTTCCCAGCTGGAACCGGAACAGTTCGGAGCCTATATGGCTCTTGGTGATACAAAAGCGGCTGCCGAGCAGCTGATGTTTATAGAAGTCGAGGGGGGATTCGGAGATTTCTTTGACTGGGACTATGCAGAAAAAAAATGTGTTCCCCATTCAGACGGAAGACCTAAAAACTCACTTTATCTTGCTGTTTACAGAGCCCTGGAAAATGTGCCTCTGGAAGCATTGGGTACAATGTACCTTGTCACCAAGGACGGCCGCTCACTGGCCATTGATAAGACGGACTACAAGGCTCCTGCCCAGTGGCCCGGGTTTGCTCTTTACAGAGAGTACTGCCCCATGTCGCCCCTGGCCGTCAGTACCCTGGATCCCAAGAACTACGGCGACTATATGACTGATCCTGTAAACAAGGTTCATGCCCCTTCCATTCTCTATGCAGACCTGAGAGTCGGCGACCTGAATGATATTGAAAACTCAGGCAACGTCGGTCATATTTATGACAAGAATCTGGATCACCTCAAGGACTGTGTGGAATCCCTGAGGTCAGGTAAAAGAAAGATGACCAAGATAGTAGACCGATCCAATTTCAGCACCTCTTTTTATCAGATCATAGGGGAGGGACTCTATGTTTCCACTGAGTATGGCATCGTCATGTATCCCATGCCCGATCGTGATGAGCTGAAAAAAAGTCATTACGACTGGGGAAAATCGGCAATGATTTTCTAGATTTCCAATCCATTATTGTGAAATATGAGATCTGTCCCTGAGGGGCAGATCTCTTTTTTTTGGATGGCATTGTTTTTTAACAGGCAGCGTATATAATAGTTCTTGTGTATTACGGAGGTACTGATGGACGTACATAAAGAACTGTTTTTTATCCGGAACCTGCTTCTCATGCTGGTGGCTATTGTCGCTGTTGTCATTATGAAATCCCTTTCAGGAATACTCCTCCCTCTGGTCCTGGCGGTTCTGATGAGTGTTCTTTTTCTGCCCCTGATTCTTTTTCTGGAGAAAAAAAAGTTCCCCACCGGTATCAGTGTAGCCCTTATTGCCATTATCACCATCGGAATCATACTGATGGTTGCCAATGTCTTTATATCTACCATAAATGAGATTATTTCCCAGCAGGACTATCTGGTAAATCAGCTTTATACCAAATTTCAGGAACTGGCAGCACTGGCAGCACAGATTCCCTATCTGGAAATAGATGCCGCTTCACTTCAGAGTGCAATTAATAACCTGCTGAGCAGGGATATGCTGACAAGTGCAGCCAGCGGGCTGTTCAAGGGAGCCAGTAGTTTCGGTTCCTCATTCCTTATGTTTACCCTCTACTTCCTCTTTCTGCTGCCCGGCATGTCCCGTTATCAGCATTTTATCCGCTATGTAGGGGGGAACCGGGAAAGCATTCTGGAGGATTATGAAAAAATCCAGAAAAATATATCCACCTATATGGTTATCAAATCGGTTATCAGTCTTATCACCGGAACAATCGCCTGGTTTATCTGTACAGTTGTGGGTTTGAAATTTGCCTTTTTCTGGGGATTCCTCACCTTTGTTTTGAACTTTATCCCCAGTATCGGTTCTATTATTGCTACAATCCTGCCTTCCCTAATGGGATTGATCCTTCTGGACAGTTTTAATGAGTTTATTCTGTTGGCTGCCCTTCTGGGAACGAATCAGCTGATCATCGGCAATGTGCTGGATCCCCGGATAATGGGTAACAGGATGCGGCTGAATACGGTAACAGTCCTTTTCGGACTGGTATTCTGGGGGGTCATATGGGGTATCCCCGGTATGCTGCTGTCAGTTCCCCTTTCAGTGACTCTTAAACTGATTCTTGAAAAATCCTCTTCCTGGAGTTTCCTGGCCAGGCTGATGGGCTCTTCGGTCATGGCGGATGATGGGACTGGTCACAAAAAGAAAAGAAGATCAGGGCGCAGAAAAAAAACAGATCCTCCCAATGAATAGTGCAATACAGTCATATGGTTTGACAGCTTATTGAACTGACAGGCTGAGTCCCTTATAATGCAGTTAGAAAATATGCAGGAGAAAGATCACATGACTGTCGATGAATTATATAAAAAATTAAGCATGATTGAGTTCGGAGAGATGCCGGAAGAGCATCTGATGACGATCTGCGAAAAATATCTGCCCATGATCAATGAGATTGAAGAACTGAAAAAGAAGACCGATACGGTTGTTCTGGCTCATACTTATGTTAAATCCAATATTCTCTATTCCGTAGCCGATTATGTGGGTGATTCCTATGAACTGAGTAAAAATGCCAAAAATGCAAAACAGAAGAGAATCGTTTTTGCAGCTGTGCGTTTTATGGGAGAAACAGCAAAAATCTTAAGTCCCGACAAGGACGTTCTTATTCCCGGGACCGATCCTGCCTGTACACTAGCTGACAGCATTACAGGAGAAGATGTAAAGACACTGAAAGCCGAGCATCCCGATTATGCCTTTCTGTGTTATATCAACACCAATGCTGATGTGAAGGCCGAGTGTGATGCCTGTGTCACCTCATCCAATGTCTATGATATTGTGGAAAAGTACCCCTCTGATAAAATCTATTTTGTCCCCGACAGACTGATGGGGCAGAATATAATTGATGAAATGGAAAGACGGGGCGTGAAGAAGGATATAAAAGTCTGGAACGGCAGCTGCTATGTACATGAAGAGTATCAGCCTTCCATGATCGAAGCCCTGAAGACGAAATATGACGATCTGACGGTCATGGTGCATCCTGAGTGCGGACCGTCTATTGTTGAGCAGGCCGATTTTGTAGGAAGCACATCCCAGTTGTACAACTATGTAAAGGAACACAAGGAAGGCCACTTTCTGATGCTCACCGAATGCGGTTTGATTTCAAGGGTAGAGGCAGAGCTGCCGGGCAGACACTTCGTGGGAAGCTGTTCTCTGTGCAAGTATATGAAAGCGAATACACTTGAAGATATTCTGAGAGTTCTCAAAGATCCCAAACCCGAAGATTATGTGGAAATTGATGATTCTGTTCAGGACAATGCCTTAAAATGCATCAATCGGATGTTTGAAATCGCCGAATCCTGATCTTGTTATTGATAATCAATACAGCAGTGACCGATAATGCTCCTCCTGCCAGTGTGGGCAGGTCGCTGCGCTCTCCCAGAAATATCCTGCTGAACACCAGTGCCATAACAGGAACCAGGAATATAAATGTACTGGCTCTGGAAGATCCCAGCTCCAGGGCAGCATAAAAATAGAGTCCAGCTCCGATGACACCGGCAAACAGAGCCAGATAAACTATATTCAGCCAGGCTGAAAGATTCAGGGCGGCACTGAGAGAACGCCAGTCCTCGGGAACCACAAACACCATCAGCACTGTGGCCACTGTATAGAGAATTGTATTGAAGAGGATGGGGTGGATCTTCTGCTGGGCCTGCTGGCTGCAGAGAGTCAGAACAGACCAGAAAAACGCACAATACAGAAAGTACAGATTCGTGCTCTCTGCGACAGCCCCGGCCTGCCATTGCCATGGTTCCATAAGGATAACACCGCCGGCAATCCCTATAAACAAGCCGATTTTCTGATTTAAAGCTGTTCCGCTGCGGAAGATAAGAGTACTGAAAATAAAGGTCAGGATAGGGTTGAGAGTTGTGACGATAACGCCTCCCTTTCCGGCCAGAGACCCCCTGAGGCCTACAACAAAAAAGTAATTGTAAAAACTGATGGCCACAGCAGCCCCCAGGGTGAACAGCAATCCTCTCAGATCAGGAAGGACAAGGGATTTTCTGTTTAAAAAGAGGAGGGGAAGAAATCCGAGGGCTGTGATCAGGAAACGCCAGAATATCAGCAGATAGGGATCTACTGCGGCTGCTGCTATTTTTCCGGATACCCAGCTCCCTGCCCAGAAAGCCATGGCCATGACCAGAAGCAGGAAAAAGGTGTTGTCATTTTTGTTCACTGTGTTTATGCCTTTTGAGTCTGTTTAGAAGGGTCGAGCTGTATTTATGCCGTTCAAAGGGTTTAATCCGTTTTATATGGTAATGGTTCCCTGAAGCACTCATCCAGGATTTGAGGCTCTCGGCCAGTGCATCCTGGTCATGACCCAGACAGATATAGTCGGGTCTTATTTTATCCAGTACGGAAAAAGTCCCCAGCTCTTCATCTGCCAGACAGGCTTCTGTAACAAGCTTATGCTTCTGAATAAAGTGCAATCTGCTGATCTCATCGTGGAGAGGTTTTTTATTTTTATAGGAATTGACAAATCTGTCACGGGCAACAACCACAACCAGCCGCTGGCCGTAATGGTGAGCCTGTTCCAGAAAGTATTCGTGTCCCGGGTGTATGGCGTCAAATGTTCCGAACACTAATGATGTTTTCATGTATTACTACCTTGTTATAGAAAATATAGCATTTTTCCATAGACTCTGAGTAGTCATTATTGAAGGCAGCTTATTTGGAAAATAATGTAATTTTACCTTAAAAAACTGATATTCAGCCCTTTTTCTTTAGAGAAACAGCTGTTGATTAAAAAAGAATGTGTAATTTGTGTAAAGAAAATACCGATTTATTCATAAAGTGAATAAAAAAATCGTAACAATTTCACTTTTTATTTGTATTATAAGTTGAAAATGAATGGCAAATTACTATTTAATGTATAGAAATGAGTCATTTAATATGATATAAACAGTCATATTTGAGTGTTATATGGTTCCTTTGTGAACAGTATGTGAAGATATTGATTTGTTCACTATTTGCCAATAGAGAACGTTCAGTATATAGTATGTAAAAAATGATTTGAATAATACTTTTTGGAGGCAATACATGCAGGTATTAAAAGAGTCCGTAAGGCAGAGAATCGTAACTTCTGCCAGGAAAGAATTCCGTAAAAAGAGCTTTGAAAAGGCTTCAATGAGAGCCATAGCGTCTTCAGCCGGAATGACAGTGGGTAACCTTTACCGTTACTACAAAAACAAAGAAGATTTGTTCGGGTCCATTATTGAACCCCTTTACAAATCACTGACCAGTCTGAAGAAAGATATTCAGTCTGTTGAAGATGATAAAATTTCATGGCTTCTTCAGAATCTGAAAGATCTTCAGAAGGAATACAGAATTGAGTGGCTTATCCTGACTGCCGGTTCAGCCGGTTCAAAATATGAAAAGGTTCTGGATAATGTATATGGGCTTCTTCAGTCCACAATCAAAGATGTTCTTGAAGAGAACAACAAAGAGGCCAGCCTTGCAGCTCCTGTTGCATCCGCTATCCTTCATGGTTTGAGAACCATTCTGCAGACAGAGAAAAAGAATTCTCCCGAAGTTATTGAGAACTTCCTGCAGTTTATGATGTCAGACATGATTGATCGTGTAGCCTCCTGATAAGACCATATATTATCTAAAAAAAGCTATATTCAAAAAAGCCGCTCCCAGTGAGCGGCTTTTTCATGTCCTGATACCCGGAATCATCAGGAACAGTATTCTCTGCTGATTCGGCTTGCCAGTCTGACATTATTGAATACAAGCTCCACATTGCTGTGAAGACTGTTTCCCCCGGAGAGCTCTGCTATCCGTGCCAGAAGATAGGGGGTGGATTCCTTGCCTTTAATGCCCTCCTTATCCATATCGTTCAGAGCCTGTTCTATAACCGTGTTAATCTCATCGGGGTCCATGGAGTACTCATCGGGTATGGGGTTGGCGATCACAGCTCCCCCCTTGAGATTCATATCCCACTTGGCTTTCAGAAGGGAGGCGATCTGCCCGGGACTTTCCATGGCAAAATCAACCTTGAATCCGCTTTTCTGAGTATAGAAAGCCGGCAGCTCTTCCGTTTTATATCCCAGAACAGGAATACCGTGGGTTTCAAGGTATTCGAGGGTCAGTCCCAGATCGAGTATGGATTTGGCACCGGCACAGACGACGGCTACATTTGTCTGAGCCAGTTCCTGCAGATCAGCAGAAATATCAAAACTGTTTTCCGCGCCCCTGTGAACACCCCCGATTCCTCCGGTGGCAAAAATGGGAATGCCGGCCATTCCGGCAATAATCATGGTGGAGGCGACTGTTGTTGCACCATCCAATCCCCCTGATACGAGATAGGGCAGGTCACGGCGGCTGGCTTTGTGTATGGCCGTGCCTTTTTTTCCGAAATATTCAATCTCTTCGGCGCTGAGGCCGGCTTTCAGTCTTCCGCCGATAATCGCTATGGTAGCCGGTATAACCCCCGCATCCCGTGCAATCTGCTCTACCTTCAGGGCGGTTTCAACATTTTCAGGATAAGGCATACCATGAGAAATAATGGTGGACTCAAGGGCAATAACAGGCTGACCGTCTTTCAGGGCCTTTGCCACTTCATCCTTTATATCAAGATAACTGTTTTTCATAATTATACTCCTTGGAAATGGATTCCAGTAATTCAACAGACATATTTTCATTTATCGCCCTGGAACTCAGCAGGGATGCAGCTCCCGACAGATTGGCGAGAATGGCGGTTTCCTTTGAACTGAGACCGGACAGTTCTCCCAGAATCAGGGCGGCTGAGGCTGAATCTCCTGCTCCGGTTACAGACACGGGGTTCAGCTCAAGAGATGGTATCAGAGCAGACGATTCACTGTCCATATAGAAAATACCCCTTTCTCCGCAGGAAATAAAAACTTTTTCTACCCCTTCTTTCAGAAAAACATCACAGGCTCTCCAGTAATCCCTTTCTGTCACCAGATCAATTCCGGTATAAGAGGATGCTTCCAGGCTGTTGGGTTTAATCATTCTGATGTGTTCCAGATTGCCTTTCAGGCGTTTGAATTTCACCGTCGAGACGGGGTCTGACAGCAGAATCTTTCCGGTAAAATTCTGACAGATCCATTCAAGGGAATAGGAACTCAGATTGGCATCAAGGACGAAATAATCAAATTTTTGCAGGAGCTGAAGACGGGATTCAAAGAAAGAAGGCGTCATTTCTTCCATCAGATCCATTTGGTTTACGGCATAAAGCATCTCTCCATCACTATTGAGAAGTGCCGAATAAATAGATGTGGAACGATCAGGAACAATAGAACAGTGACGACAGTCGACTCCCGATTTTTCTGTCTGACAGATTATGCTGTTCCCCGCTTCATCATCACCGCATATGCTCATAAGAGAACTGTTTACACCCAGGAGAGCGGCATTCTCGCAGATATTGCGGACAACACCCCCGGCTGTCTTGAACACAGTACCGGGTACGGAATCTCCCTGAATCAGCCGGCTTCCCGGCTGCATCTGAATGTCCTGATTGAATCCTCCTATGTACAGAACCTTTGCCTGCAGAGGGAGGTTCTCCCTGATCTGTTTAAAAAGGTTTGCGGTCAACTGGGGGAATCTCATTCCTTCACATCCGAACCGGAAGCACAGGAGAACTCAAGGGCAGACGCAGCGTGAAGAGCGGCTCCCAGGGGAAGGGCATCTTCATCCATGTTAAAACAGGAGTGATGGAGGGGATAAACACAGTTTTTCTCTTCATTACGGCAGCCCAGCCAGTAGAAGGCCCCCGGTATTGTCTCAAGATAATAACTGAAGTCCTCACCCGCCATGCGGGGCTGGGGCATCTGCTCCATTGTAAGGGCATCTCCGAACAATCCGGCAAGATCCAGTATAAAGTGGCTCATCCTCTTATCATTGATCACAGGGGGGTAACCGGGAACCAGGTCAAAGGAGTAACTGGCATTGTAGCGGCTGCAGTACATGCTTAAGGTCTTTTCTATCTCCCGTTGTATCTGGAGCCGGATCTCTTCAGAAAAGGTTCTGATGGTCCCGGAAAGGGACACAGAATCGGGTATGACATTGGGCCGGTATCCACCCTGAATACTTCCCAGTGTCAAAACGGCGGGCTGAACCGGATCAATCAGCCGGCTGACAATAAACTGCAGTGAGTTGACCACCTGAGCGGCAATGGCTATGGGGTCCACTGACTGATGGGGAAGGGCGGCATGCCCCCCCTTACCGGTCAGAACGATATGAAAGCTGTCGGTGGACGCCATGGCACGGTCCGGATTAATGCCGGCCTGTCCGCAGGGCTGCTGGGGGTCCAGATGGATGGCAAATATCCCTTTCAGTGAATCCAGGACTCCAGATTCCATAATGGGCTCAGCACCGCCGGGATCTTCCTCTCCGGGCTGGAAGATAAGATATGTATCCTGGGGCAGAGTCTCTTCTCTTTTCTTAAGCAGCTCTGCCGCTCCCATCAGCATGGCCATATGTCCGTCATGCCCGCAGGCATGCATCCGGTTTTCTTTCCGGGAGGCAAAGGAGAGTTCAGTTTTTTCAGGAATCTCAAGGGCATCCATATCGGCTCTCAGCCCCATAGGAGCTCGGGAGCTGAGACCCTTCAGTTTTCCAATAACCGTATGACCGGGAGTTCCCTCCAGAATCTCTATACTGCGGGCTTTCAGAAAGTTTCTGATATATAATGCGGTTTCCGGCACATCCAGTCCTGTTTCAGGATTGCTGTGAAAGTGCCTTCTCCAGGATATCATGTCGTTTTTCAGCTGCAGGGCCTCTTTGTAAAGGGCATCTGTTCGTTTGTTCATAGGCCTTTATTATAAGAACAGAAGAGGCCTGCCGCAAGTGAAGTGAAAGAGTTTGCAAGCAAACACTTTTCCTGTATGATAAGCAGAGATTAAGCTAGCAGCTGCGCCTATCAGATACGGAATCCGAATGGGCAGTGCAGAGTAGAGCAAACAGGAGACGGGGATGCTTCAGGAAGTCCTTTCAAACAGCAGAAAAGTTGTCGTAAAAATCGGGAGTAATACCCTTTCCCGGGAAGACGGCACCCTGAACAGAGATTTTTTCCGGGATCTGGCCTCTCAGATCAACACACTGCGGTCAAGAGGCTGTCAGGTTGTTATCGTTTCCTCAGGTGCCCGGATAGCGGGTGTGTCCACTCTGGGCAAATGGAAACGGAAAGAAGATCTTCATTATAAGCAGGCTCTGTGTTCCATCGGCCAGGTGGAACTGATGGATTCCTACCGTAAAGAACTGAAGGAGTACGGGTTTGTTATAGGTCAGATCCTTCTGACTAAAGATGATTTCACTGACTCCAACAGGACTTTAAATATCAGAAACACCCTGTTCACCCTTCTGGATGAAGGGGTCATTCCCATTATCAATGAAAATGACTCTGTTTCGGTGGATGAGATTAAAATCGGTGATAATGATAATCTGGCCGCTCTGACGGCCAATCTCTGGAATGCGGATTTACTGCTGCTTATGAGCGATATAGACGGTGTTTATGATAAAGATCCCGGACAGTATAAAGACGCCTGTCTCCTTGAAGTGGTTGATGACGCCGGCACACTCACTCAGAAAATTGAAGTCGGGAACAAAGGTGATTTCGGAACAGGAGGTATCCTGACCAAAATTGAAGCTGCCTGCAAGGTAAATGACTACGGGATCCCCATGATTCTGGCCAACGGAAAAAGGGAAAACCTGATCGGGGGCCTGCTGGAAGGCAGACATCCCGGCACAGTTTTTGTCCCCTGAATCTCCGTCTATTCCCCCGCTGAGGCATACTGATAATTGTACAGGTTGAAATACAGTCCCTCTTTGCTGATCAGCTGGTCATGAGTCCCCGATTCAACCAGTTCTCCCTCAGACAGTACCAGAATCCTGTCGGCTTTCTGTATGGTGCTGATTCTGTGGGCAATAACCAGTGATGTCCTCCCTTCCAGAAGTTTATCCAGTGCCTTCTGGATCAGCTTTTCAGTTTCCGTATCAATATTGGCTGTCGCTTCATCCAGAATAAGGACTGAAGGGTTGTGAGCCACTGCTCTGGCAAAGGAGAGGAGCTGTTTCTGGCCTCCCGAAAGGTTTTTACCCCTTTCCTGCACTTCCGTATCCAGACCGCCTTCCAGTGATCTGATAAATCCGTCCGCCTGGACTGTTTCAGCGGCCTCCATTATCTGTTTGTCATCCATGTCGCTTCCAAGAGAAATATTCTCCCTTAGTGTTCCGGAAAAGAGAAATACATCCTGCTGCACCGATTGAATCGATTCTCTCAGATGAGAAAGGGTATAGTCCTCCAGAGGGATTCCATCCAGTAAAATCTGTCCTGAATCAATATCCCACAGTCGGGCTGCCAGAGAGGCGATGGTTGTTTTACCGGCCCCTGTGTAACCCACGACGGCTATGGTTTCTCCGGGACTTGCCCGGAAGGAGAGGTTTCTGAGGACAGGCTCTCCCTTCCTGTAGGAGAAGCAGACATCCCTGAACTCAATTTCCCCTTTTACAGCTGCACCTTCCCGTTTCCCCGAGTCAGGAATCCTGTGATCTTCTTCCAGCATGGAAAAGATTCTTTCCCCGCCGGCCATGGCAGACTGCATGATGGAGAACTTTTCACTCATATCCATAACCGGTCTGTAAAACTTCTGTATAAGGTCTATAAAGGCGATGAGTATTCCCAGGGAGAGAATCTGTCTTCCCATCAGAACAGCTCCGGCATAGATGATGACAGCCAGAGAGACAGAGGTAAAAAGATCTACCAGAGGCCTGAATACGGCGAACACATACATCTCCGCCATGGATGCCTTCAGAAGTTCATCATTATCCCTGTTGAACTGCTCTCCGGTCTTTTTCTCTTTTCCGAATATCTGAATGATCTCCATTCCGGCCACATGCTCCGAGAGGAAACTGTTCACCCTGGAAATCCAGTGTCTCTGCTTCCGGTAGGCGCTTCGGGCCATGTTCCGGAATACCACAGATCCCAGAAGAATGGGGGGGAGGGTCAGAAGAGTAATTCCCGCCAGAACAGGATTCAGAATAAAAAGTGTAATGATTACACCGCTCATGATGGCAATGTCTTTAAGCATGGAAATGGTTACGGAGGTGAAAAACTCATTAATTGTCTCCACATCGCTGGTTATTCTGGAAACAAGGGAACCCACAGGCGTGTCTCCCAGGTAACTCAGGGACTGGTGAATGATGTGGGAGAACAGGGAGAGGCGGATATCTTTCATAACACCCTGGCTGGTCCAGGCCATGGCCATAATCTGAATAAAGGTAAAAACAAGGATGATCAAAAGAAGAATAAAGTAGTAAATCACCATCTGTTTCAAATCAGAAACATCCCTTGATCTGAGAGCTCTGTAATCCTCTTTGTTAAGCTCCTTAAGAGAGGACAGGGGAATGGCGAAATATCCGTCATTCAGTTCCACTCTCTTTTCCAGGGAGTTGACTGTTTCGCTCCGGATATTTTCAGCAGGATAGACATACCACTGTTCAGATGAGAGGAGCTGCTGATTCTGAAGCTCTTTTCTGTAGGACGTACTGAGACCTTTAAGATCACTTTCCAGCAGAAATATGCGCTTGTCGCCGGAAAGAAAATACTTTGAGTCATCAGGAGCATCTCCAGTTTCCAGATAACCCGTCTCTGTGTGTATCCAGGACCAGCGGGCCATTATAGTCCTGTCTATACTCCTTTGGAGGATAACAGGGAGAGCCAGTTCCGCTACAGTTGTTATCAGAAGGGCAGCGATGGCCGCTATAAACCAGATTCTGTATTTTCTGGTATACTTTAGAAGCTTAAGGATTATCCCTGAATCAAATTCTTTTGTTAAGTTCTCTTCACTCATGCGTTTTCCAATGACTGCAGTTTATATATCTTCTGATACAGACCCTCACAGGCTATCAGCTGTTCGTGTGTACCATCCTGGGCAATAGAACCGTCAGAGAGTACAATGATTCTGTCGGCATGCATCAGAGGGGACAC
>JAQQAM010000267.1 GCA_028532905.1 Spirochaetales bacterium | reverse complement strand
GGGCAACAGCGCACAGGGCATGCTTGATCCTGCCGCGGCCATTCTGGAACTGGATAAAAAGATCAGCGATACCATGCGGGGAGAGGATTTCCCCACAGACCAGTTCGGCGCCCCTCTGGCAGGAAGCCTGATTCCCTGGATCGACAAGCCCATGGATAACGGAATGACCAAGGAAGAGTGGAAGGGTTTTGCGGAAACCAACAAGATTCTCCAGAACGATCCTGCCGTTCCCATCGACGGACTCTGTGTACGAATCGGCTCCATGCGCTGTCACAGCCAGGCGCTGACGGTCAAGCTGACCAAAGATCTTCCCCTGGATGAGATTGAAGATATTATTAAAAACGATAATGACTGGGTGAAGTTCATTCCCAATACGAAGGAAGCCTCACTGGCCGGCCTGACTCCGGCAGCTGTAAACGGAGAACTCACCGTTCCCGTCGGCAGGGTGAGAAAACTGAATATGGGTCCTGATTATCTGACAGCCTTCACAGTGGGTGACCAGCTCCTGTGGGGAGCAGCGGAACCGGTCAGACGGATGCTGAATATTACACTGGATCACCTGGAAGGCTGATTTTCGATAAGTTTCCGCGGCGGGTTTTATTTGGTATACTAAAAAATGTTATACTGTAAACAAGGACTCATTGTGAGGGAGGCTTAAATGACCCGCCGGCGGATACTGTTTCTCATACTCTTGATTGTCATATCCTTTTCTCCCCTCTGGGGATTGGATTATGGTGTACGGGTTTATGCCGGGATCAGCAGCGGTGTGGGCAATCAGTGGGCAAATACCCTGAAAGAGGCCGGAGGACGGGGTTTTAACGATGTCCTCCCCACCCTGGGACTAGGAGTTTTTACGGATTTCAGCATAAATTCTTCCTTCTATTTCACCCCGGAAATAGGCTATGCCCTGTCCAGGGGAATGGCCATGTCAGATAATCATGACAACTATATCCGGACCCGGGCGCTCCACTCTCTGGAACTTCTCCTTCCCCTTTCCTATGAATATGTGCTGGATGAAGGCAACAAGGCAGTCCGCCTGTCCAGCGGGTTTCATTGCCTCTACTCCTTTGATCTGAATCAGGAACGGTCGGTGAACGATCTGGAGCAGAGTATGGATCTGGAGAATAAGAGTCCCTTTTCCCTGGGTTTGCTGCTGGGGGGCGGACTGGAAATGAGGCGACAGAAGAAAATGTCCTGGCTCCTGAATACAACAATTATTGTCCCCTTATCCAACAGAATAAGCTATGACCTGCCAGGGGGAGATGAAGTCAGTTACAAGACCATGGAAGTACTGGTGGGAAGCGGAATCAAATTTTAGATTTCACAGCAGAAAGCAGACAAAACCCCGGCAGCCTTTTCCATCCATTGGGCATCAACTTCATCAAACCGGCCTGTCTCCGGACTGTCGATATCCAGAACAGCAATCACAGACTCACCCTGGAAAATGGGAACAACCAGTTCGGAACGGCTGGCACTGTCACAGGCGATATGCCCCGGAAACTTCAGAACATCCTCCACGATCTGAGTCTCTCCACTGGCATATGCCCTGCCGCAGACCCCTTTTCCCGGGGGAATACGGACACAGGCGGGGAGTCCCTGAAAAGGGCCGAGAACCAGCTGCTCTTCCCCTTTATCATACAGATAGAACCCCACCCAGTTGATATCATCCAGAAACCAGTTGAGCAGGGCAGAGGCATTGGACAGGGCGGCCGTGCTGTTTGTCTCGCCTTCAAGAAGATGTCCGAGTGCCGAAACGAGAAGGGGATAATCCGTCTCTCTGCTGCCGCTTTTTCTGAAAGGTTCAAACATGTCAGCTCCTTTGCCTGTATCCGTGTCTTTTTCCGTGTTTTTTTCGTATCAATTTTAAGAAAGTAATAGCAGATATAAAAAAATAATCATAGCCCGATCTGCATTGACAATTGATGGTGACCGGCCTGATAATGCCTTTTATGATCTACAAAGCAAGAGCCTATCCCCGGGCCGCACTCATAGGGAATCCCTCCGACGGATATTTCGGAAAAACAATAGCCTTTACATTCAGTAATTTCCATGCCGACGTCACATTGTACGAGAGTCCCGGTCTGGAAATTCTACCGGCCAGAAGAGATCAGTCCCGGTACAGCTCTTTAGGGGCTCTGGCATCCGATGTGGATCAGTACGGCTACTACGGCGGCATCCGCCTGATCAAGGCATCCCTGAAGAAATTCCACAGCTGGTGCCGTGATCACAACCTGGCCCTCCACAACAGGAATTTCACAATCCGCTACCACAGCAACATACCCGCCCATCTGGGTCTTGCCGGTTCCTCTGCCATCATAACCGCGTCCATGCGGACCCTTATGGCTTTTTATAAAGTAGAGATTCCCGACTACCATCTGGCGTCTCTGGTTCTGTCTGTGGAGACCGAAGAACTGGGGATCGGAGCCGGTCTTCAGGACCGAGTGGCCCAGGCCTATAACGGGATTGTCCATATGGACTTCAAACGGGAGCTCATAGAGGAACGGGGTTACGGAGACTACAGCCGCCTTGAGAATGTGAAGCACCCGGATTACTATATTGCCTATAAAACAGACAGTGCGGAAGGAACGGAAGTGGTTCATAACAACCTGAGATACCGCTGGGAAAATGGAGATCAGGAAATTATCGATGCCATGAAGGGGTTTGCCCGGCTTACAGATGAGTTCAGAAGCGCCCTGGAAGGGGGAGACCGAACCGGTTTGAACAGTATCATCAATGCAAATTTTGATCTGCGCCGGTCTGTGATGAATCTGAACACGGATCATATCAGGATGGTGGAGGCTGCCAGAGAAACGGGAGCCAGTGCCAAGTTCACCGGTTCCGGCGGAGCCCTGATCGGCATTGTAGAGGGAGAAGAGGGATATAGACAACTCAGATCCCGCCTGGAGCCCATGGGATGCTGTGTGATCAGACCTGTAATTACCGGATAATAATAAGACAAGCAAGGAGCCACAGATGATGGTGAAAAAAGCGGTCATACCCGCAGCAGGATACGGAACAAGATTTCTCCCGGCCACAAAAAGCCAGCCCAAGGAGATGCTGCCCCTGGTGGATACCCCGACCATACAGTACGTTGTACAGGAAGCAGTGGATGCAGGAATCAAAGACATTCTGATGATCATTGGAAGGGGAAAAAGATCTGTGGAAGAACATTTTTCCCGGAACTTCGAACTGGAACACCAGCTGGCAGAAAAGAACAAGACCGAAGAGCTGGAACTGATTAAAACTGTTCCCGACGATGTGAGAATCCATTTCGTCTGGCAGCACGATCAGCTGGGACTGGGACATGCCATCAGCTGTGCCAAAGACCATGTAGGGAATGAACCCTTTGCCGTATTACTGGGAGATACGGTACTGGAAGCGGCAGAAGGCGCCCCGCCTGTTATCAGGCAGCTTATGGATGTGTATGAGAAGCATGAAGAAGCCGTTCTGGCTCTGGAAGAGGTGCCCCTGGAAAAAGTAAGCCGCTACGGTGTGATCAGCGGCAGTCCGAAAGAGGGAAATGTATTTGAGCTGGACGGGCTAATTGAAAAACCTTCGGTTGAAGAAGCGCCCTCCAATCTCGTTATTGCCAGCCGTTATATCCTCCCCCCCGAAATATTCAGTGCTCTGGAGATGACCCCTCCGGGAAAGAACAACGAAGTGCAGCTCACGGATGCCCTGAAAATGATACTGGGACAGAGTTCCGTGGTGGACGGACAGGTTGTATTCAATAATGAAAGCGCCCGGGAGAAAAGGATGTTCGGAGTCAAATTCGAAGGAGTCCGTCATGATATGGGAAATAAGCTGGATTTTCTAAAAACCAGCATTCTCTACGGTATGCGTCATAAGGAGTTCGGGGAAGACCTGAAACAGTGGCTTCAATCACTGGACCTCAGCTGACAGATTTTCATTTTAAACGGAAAAAGTAAAAAGGCCTGCCTTCTCAAAGCGGATTCGCTTTGGTCTGCAGGCCTTATTTTTTGTCGAAATGATCTTACTTCCTGTACCTGAAATCACTGAAATAGAGAATCATTCTTCCATCCAAATCAGGCTGGGCTGTTATCTCGCTCACAAGGGCATTCCCCTTTGATGTGGGAAATGTAACCACGGCGCGGCAGGGGTTCAGTGTCATCTGTCCGAAATCCAGATCCGCTTCATAGCGGTCTGCATTGACTCCCTTCCGGGGAATATCCAGAGTGTACTCATAGAACCAGGAGGACCCGTCATCGTATGCAATCTGCAGCGTCCCTTTCCCGGTCAGTTTATCACTGTTGTTCCAGCCCCTGACGGCGGAAGGATTAATGGACGGCCAGCCGAAGCGGACTGATAAATCCGGAGAGGTCTGTACGGGTTCGGGAGACTGAGCCGGCTGGGAAGGCTGTGGGCTTTCATTGGCCGGTTTTTCCGCTGCAGGCGGTGCAGAGGCCGGAGATTCAGCCTGTGATTCAGACTGACTTTTGTCTGCCGTGCTGGAAGAGGACGTTGAAGATGTAGATGATGAAGGTTGATCGGAGGGTCTCTCTGCATTGGATGCGGGTCCTTCGTTCCTGCGGTTGCTGGATGAAGCCAGAGGTGATTCATTCTGACTGGATGCAACAGGTTTGGGAACGGGAGCCGCGACTCTGGGCTGTTCTGATTCGGTCTGCTCAGAGGATGACTGCTGAGATTTTGAAGTGTTTGAATCGGAAGCAGCCTGCAGGGATGATGCCGCAGGTGTCTGATCAGCCGATGTCTGGGGAGCCTCTTCAGGAATCCGTGCCCCGGCAGTCTTCAGTATGGATCTGATCTCTTCTCCATGCTTACTGTTCCTGTAACTCAGAATATAGGGAGTTTCCCCTTTTGAATTGACAGCATCCACAAAGATACCGGCTGTCAGAAGGAGGCGCACCGACTCGGGAACACCTCCGGCGGCAGCGGCATGGAGAGGAGTGACCCCTTCCTTGTTGACAATATAGGGAGAGGCTCCGGCGATCAGAAGCTTCCGGACAATCTCAGCATCCTGAGCTCCGGCGGCATAATGAAGAGCTCCCATGCCTGTACTGTCCTTCAAATCGGTTTCTGCACCTGCCTGCAGCAGAAGGGATGCGGAATCCCGTTTTCCGGCAGCAGCAGCCAGGATCAGGGCGGTCTGTTTCTCATTATTCCTGGAGTCTACTGGGACTCCCCTGTTCAGCATGAGCTTGACAATGTCTGTATGGGAAACCCCTTTATGAAGAAGGGTATTGCCGGCATCGTCCTTCACAGAGGGAGACAGACCGTTTGTCAGCAGGAGTTCCAGAATCTCAAGAGCCGATTTCTCGGCAGCCCGGAACGCGGTGGTTTCTCCCTGGGGCGAATTTCCTTCGGGCCGGGCGCCCTTCTCCATCAGGAGTTTGGCAATGGCATCAGGCCCTTTTCCAGCAGAGGCACTGTTGTACAGAGATTTCATAAGAAGGGTCCAGCCGGAGGAATCCTTCACAGACCAGTCCGCTCCCCGGTCCAGCAGATAGCGGACCATTTCTGTTTTGGATGCCCCTACTGCGGCAAACAGGAGGGTTTCTCCCTGATCTGACCGTTTTTCAATATCAAACCCCAGATCCAGAAGGTAGGCCACCACATCCCGGTTTCCCGAAGCCGCTGCACTGAAAGCAATTTTTGCCGCATTGGCTGAGGCTGTATCCACAGAGACGCCCTTGTCGATCAGCATTTTTGTGACCTGGTGCATTCCCGATGCTTTCTGAGCATCTTTGCTCAGACTCAATGTCAGTGCGGTCCATCCGTTCTGGTTTTTGTGATGCGGATCTGCCCCTTTGTCCAGGAGCATTTTAACCATACCCTGATTCTGGGCATTTGCCGAAAGGGTCAGTGCCGTATCACCGGAAGGAAGAACCAGTGCAATATCGGCTCCCCGCTGTAACAGAAGTTCTGCAGCAGACTGTTTTCCGGGAATAACCGCATAAATAAAGGCACTCCGTCCGTTGTTATCCCGGAGGCTGATAATGGCTCCATTATCAAGGAGAAAATTGATTGCCTGAATATGACCGCCCTCGGCGGCGTACATCAGTAGGGTTGTCCCCCCTCTCTGAGGTTCATTTACATCTCCCCCCTTGTCAATATATTCCTGAAGGGATTCAATATCTCCTTTCTTTGCCGCTCTGACTTCAGAACTGGCACAGCCGCTTAAAAAAGCAGCCAGCAGAACAGAGGCAATGGCCCAATACAATTTGTTCTTCATTATTAATAATCTCCAATCCAAATAATAAATATCCGTATGCTATGGATTTTAACGCATTCAGACTGAGATTACTGCAAGAAATTCATAATCGGGGCCCATTTTTGAATAGAATTAATGGGCTGAGCGCTTTTCATACACCCGTCTGGCCAGAACCGAAGCCCCCACCAGGTTGGCATTCAGATTTTTCTCGTCCAGAACCGAGGGCCGCAGATAACTCATAATGCCCATTTTCCCCAGAACCCTCTGGCAGGAGGGGCCGAAATAAGGAAGAGCATAACTGGGTTTTCCTCCCAGAAAAATGGGCAGATCATCTCTCAAACCGTCCTGCACACTGTGTTTCAGCATTATTTTTGCAGCTTCCGCCAGGATTTTTCCGTACAGGCGGTCCGTATTGATTGCTGTCTCCACTCTCATATTTGACAGTTTGCTGATATGGGCACCGGCAACACTGGGATCATTTATCTGCTTCAGCTCATGAATATCCAGAAAGCGTTCATAAAAGGTATCATCCCCCACCAGAGCCCGGAACAGCCGGCAGCGTCCGGGTCCAGAAAGTATCACCTCTGCCCGCAGACTGTCCCGGTCCCCCCCCGGACCCAGAAGAACGGATTCCGGCAGATCGGGATCTTCCGAAAGATAGCGTTCAAACAGATCATAGGATGCCCCCACCTCCAGAAAAAGGAGTCTCAGTTTGTGCTTGGATAAAGGAATGGCATACCCCGGCTCATTGGTGTAGTGAAGGGATGAATCCCGGCCGTCCCAGTCATGACTGGGGTACAGAACATCTCCATCCTCACTGATCCAGGCACCGCCCCAGCCTCCTCCGAACACCCAGTACAGCAGTTCCATCCGGACGACGGACCATTCGGCGAGGGCCCCGGTATTGGCATCATTATCGATAGCCACAGGCAGATCGAAAGACTCTTCCATCGCCTTTCGGATATTGTATCCGTTATACCGGGCACAGTTGGCAAAGAGCTGAAAACCGCCGTCAGAGTTCAGAATCCCCGCCGAAGAGATTCCCATGGACAGAATTTTTCCTTTTGCCGGAATGGACTTTTTGACCCGGGAAGCCAGTTTTCCGGCAAAATCCTCAAAGTCCAGACTGTAATCTTCCACTCCCAGCAGAGTTTCTCCGCAGATTGTCCCATCTTCTGTAAAGAAGGCAATTTTAGCTCCCCGTCCGGCGCCGATATCAAGGGCTGCATAGTATTTTTCTGAAATCATAAGCTTTAGATTATACCCTCTGCCGGGAAGCAGGGAAATAGACAATTTCAACAACTTAAGCTACACTGGCCTCTGATTATAAAAAAATCCCTTTTTTAGAGGTTTAGTAATGAACAGAAACAGATGCAGACTTATGGTTCTGCTTATAATATTGATGCTTTCAACCCTTTCCTGCTCACGGAAACTGGGATACGGCGTTGTTCTGTGGTCGGATCAGGACGGTCTGGCCTCAGGTGACCAGGTGGAGATTCTTGAAGAATCCAGAATCCGGTCCAGTTACATTCTGCAGATTAAAGATACAAAAGACCGTTTTGAGCTACCAACCTGGCGGGTTCGTTTCTTTGAAAAACCGGGAGATGCGGCGACCTATGCGCAAAACTATGAAGAGTTTATTCATGTCTTTGCCTATGCCAACAAGCAGGGGCTGCCCATGCGGGAAGACCCCTCCACCTCCAGCAGCCGGATCTACAAGCTCCGGGAGGGGCAGGAGATCAAAGTTCTCGGAAAAGGGGAAAAAGAAGAAGTAGGCCGCTTTGAAGGTCACTGGTATACGGTTCTCACTGATGACGGTGTGAAAGGCTATGTTTTTGATGCCCTTCTGACGGTGTACAGCCTGAATGAACAGCAGGAAATGATTGTTCAGAATCAGAGAGATCAGAGTGACCCCCTTCTGGAAGCCTTTTTCGGTACCCACTGGAGACCCGATACCTATCAGGATATGGTCAGACGGCGTCAGATAGACCTGGCTCTGTTCCGCTCCGATTACGGACTGTACCCCGACCTGGAAAACATGACCATAACCCTCAAGACCATAGACAAGGAACTGACCGAAACCTTTGACAAGGTAACCAGAATCGGTGCCAACCGTTATGACTTTGCCGGAACCAGCTTCCGGATCACTATAAATTCAGACAAGTTCATATCCGCCCAGTATAAATATGACGGAGTGGAAGTGAGCCAGGCTTTTGTAAAGCTCTCTGAAGATGTGGGAACAATTATCAGCAGGGAAAAAGAGCGCCGGGCCGATCTGCTTCAGGACTTTATTGACAGAGGTCCTGAAATGACCAGCCGTGCCTACGGAACCATACTGTTTGACAGTGCCGGGCGTTTTACCTGGATTGACAAGTCCTCCCTGATCAGCCAGCAGGTTCTCAGTGTGAGCGCCGGCAACAGCGGATATGTCAGCTTCAGTAATTTCCCTGCCAGTCAGATCAGCAGCACCTACGACGGTGTGATCACCTTTAACTTTGAAAGCGGTGAAACTGCGGACTTCCTCTATACAATGAGGGACAGGGGGGTAAGCCTCCTCTATGTGAATGAGCGCTATATTGTGGAACGGATTGTTACCAACGATCAGTTCTTCAGCCCCATTCAGATGTTCTTCACCTTTCCCGACAAGGTAACAGAGATCCTTCCGGAAGCCGGCACCCTGGAAGAAGAGGCAAGTGCGGAACAGGAATCGGCCGAAACGGCAGCTTCCCCGGAAACCGAAGACACGGCAGAAACCGCCGTAACCTCTGACACTCCCGGAACTGCGGGCTGACGGCAGACAGAAATAAATGCCTCCGCCCCAGCGGCGGAGTAAACGGAAAACCCATATGAGCGCATTCGTACAGCTGAGCGGTATATCCCTTGCCTTCGGGGACAGGGATATTCTGAAAAATATTCATCTTAACCTCTCCCACTCCTCCCGGGTAGCCCTGGCCGGAGCAAACGGAAGCGGCAAAACCACCTTTATGAAGGTCATTTCCGGAGAACAGACTCCGGATACGGGAGACCGGTCCAGCAGCCGGAATGCCCGGATCGGCTACCTTCCCCAGTCGGGACTCCGTTTCCGGGACAGATCCCTGAGGGATGAAGTGGAACAGGCTTATCTCCATATACAGGATCTGGAGACAGAAGCCGCCCGGCTGACCGAAAAAATGGCCGATACCTCACTGGATGAGAAAACCCTTGTGAATCTGACCCAGCGGCACCATGAAGTCCAGGAACAGATCATCTCCAGCGGCTATTATGAACGGGAAGCCATGATCTACAGGGTCCTCCTCGGACTGGGATTCCAGGCCGAAGATCTGGAGCGGGAGACCTCCACTTTCTCCGGGGGATGGCAGATGCGGATTGCCCTGGCCCGGATACTTCTGGAAATGCCTGACATACTCCTTCTGGACGAACCGACCAACTATCTGGATCTGGAAGCCCGGGACTGGCTGGAAGAATTTCTTCAAAAATTCCCGGGAGGGGTTCTGGTTGTTTCCCATGACCGTTATTTTCTGGATAAGGTGACGAAAGAGACCGCCGAACTGTTTCAGGGCGGTCTGAAAATATACAAAGGCAACTACTCAGCCTATGAAGAGCGCAGAAAACTGGAACTGACTCAGCTGGAAGCCTCCTGGAAACAGCAGCAGGAGGAGATAGGCAGAATCGAAGACTTTATCCGGAGATTCCGCTACAAAGAGAGCAAAGCCGCCCAGGTGCAGAGCCGCATTAAGATGCTGGAAAAAATGGAACGGATTGAAATTCCCTCCTCCATGAAGCGGATGCATTTCCACTTTCCCCCGCCCCCCCATTCGGGACGGAAGGTGATGACCCTGGAAGGGGTCTGTAAATCCTACGGAGAGAACCGGGTTCTCAACAACCTGGATCTGGAAATCAAAAAAGGGGACAGACTCAACCTGGCCGGAGTAAACGGCGCGGGGAAATCAACCCTTATGCGGATTATCAGCGGGGAGGACAAGGATTTTACAGGAACCCTGAAGCTGGGAACCGATGTGAAAATCGGTTATTTCAGCCAGGATCAGGAACTTGTACTGGATCCGTCCCTGACGGTACTGGAAACCCTGGAAGCCGAAGCCCCCACAGAACTGATTCCCAAGCTAAGGGGCATGCTGGGAGCCTTTCTGTTTTCTGACS
>JAQQAM010000266.1 GCA_028532905.1 Spirochaetales bacterium | reverse complement strand
AAACAGTGGGATATGAGCGGTTCATTTTCCAGACCAACTGTCCTTCTGCTGAATCCCCCGGTGTATGATTTCGCCTTCTATGACCTTTATGTTAAGCCCTACGGCCTTCTGAGAATAGGCGCCTGGCTGGAACAGGCCGGATATGATGTGGTTCATATCAATGCTCTGGATTATACAGATTCTCTCAGCATAGAACGCCTGGGAGCCTGCAGACGCAAGTCTGAGGGCAGGGGTAAACTGTTCCGGCAGCCCGCACAATTGCCTCCGGGAGTCCCCCCCATTCCCAGACAGTTCAGCCGCTACGGTGTCCTCCCGGAGAGTCTGGAACAGCAGATGAGATCCCTTGAGAGCCCCCCTGATCTGATTCTTGTGACCAGCGGTATGACCTACTGGTATTTAGGGGTGAGGGAGATGGTCCGCCTCAGCAGAAAGGTTTTTCCCCGGGTGCCTGTGGGCTGCGGCGGGATTTACGGAACCCTTATGCCGGATCACTGCCTGGCGGTCTGTGAGGCGGACTTTGTGACAAGAGGTCCTGCCTGGCCGGGGCTGCTTCAAGATCTTGAAGCAAGAGGCCTGCCCCTTCCTGCCGGGAAACCTCCCCTCCATCCCCTGGTTCAGGACCCCGTCTGGCGGGACAGTGCCGCCTTGAGACTCAATGAAGGCTGCCCCTTCCGCTGCGATTACTGCGCCTCCTCTCTTATATCGCCGGAGTTTGAAAAGGGGAGGGTTCAGGAGGCAGTGGATTTTGTGCTGAGATTGTACCGGGAGAAGGGCTGCCGGAATTTTGCCTTTTATGATGATGCCCTGCTGGTGAACTGGGACAGTGTTCTGGGTCCCTTTCTGGAGACTGTTGTCAGAGAGACCGGAGGCAATCTGAATTTCTATAATCCCAATGCCCTGCATATCCGCTATCTGGATGCAGAGAAACTGAATCTTATGGCCCGGGCGGGTTTCCGGGAGATCCGTATGGGATATGAATCATCGGATGATTCCTTTCAAAAGCTCTCCGACGGAAAAAGCTCCCTCAGCGATTTTCAGAAAGCCATACAGGCCATCCGGGATTCGGAGTTTCCTCTGGAACACTGCCAGGTGTATGTCCTGGCCGGTCTGCCGGGGCAGGACCCCGGAGAACTGGAACACTCTATCCGGACGGCTGCAGCAACAGGGGTGCGCTGCCGTCTGGCCCAGTACTCACCGGTTCCCGGTACCGGGCTCTGGGAACAGAGCATCAGAATGAGCCCCTATCCACTGGCAGAGGAGCCCCTGTTCCATAATAATAATTTCTTTCCCCTGGAGAGCCGGGAGCTGGACAGGAATAAAATTGATGCGTTCCGGCGTCTGGGGCTGGAACTGTTTCAGAGCTCCCTCAGCTCAGAAACAGATTGATCGCCTCTTCCGGTTTGATCTCCCTGTTCAGAATGGAGTACACCAGTTTGATAATGGGCAGTTTCAGGTTGTTTTTTTCTCCCAGCACAACGGCGTACTGGGCGGCTATGGCTCCTTCGGGGAGGTAACCGATGCTGCCGATATGCTCAATAAGATCATCAATCCCCTTGAACTGTTCATGGATTCTTTTCAGAACGATATCCCGGCCGAAGCGGCGGTTTCTTCCGTACTGGGAACGGCAGGTTACATCCAGGTCTCCCACACCGGCGATGGATGTGAAGGTTTCGGGATGTGTGGACCCCAGGCTTTTTCCCAGAAGCTGAATCTCATTCAGACCGGCGGCAAACAGAAAGGATTCGGTGTTGTCTCCCACCTGGCCGGTTGTCTCCTTCAGGGCATCCAGAATACCGAAGGCAATGGCAATCACGTTCTTCAGAGCCGCACAGGTCTGTACACCGATGATATCCAGTGACGAGAACAGCCGCATATTGGGAGAGCTGAGAAGCTCTCTGAACTCAATGGAGTTTCTCGGATTGCTGGAGGCGGAGATCAGACCGGTAATCTTTCCGGCGCCGATCTCTTCCGCATGGCTGGGACCGGAAATATACACCAGGTTTCCCTTGTAAAAACCGGGCAGATAGTTTTCCAGTGTGTCCAGAATAAACTGGGGACCGTTTTTTCCCGGAGCAAAGCCCTTTGTTATGGTGGCAATCAGGGTTTCCCCTTCCAGAATATCGGGAACCATAAGGATCTGTTTCAGGGTATCCACCAGAAAGAGAGAGGGGGTTGCCAGGATCAGGTAGTCCCGCCCGGTTGCGGCCTCCACAATATCTGTTGTGGCCCTCACGCATTCAGGAATTTTCACCCCCGGAAGAAACTCGCTGTTCTCCCGTTTGTTGTTGATGTCGTCGGCACCCTTTTCTGTGAAACTCCAGATCACCGTGTCGATCTCTTTCTGTCCCAGAATTTTTGCTATGGCCGAGCCGAAGGCTCCTGCACCTATAATTCCTACTTTCTTATTATTCATTGTTCTTTCCTTTCCTGTTTCCACTGGATCAGACTGCCCCTGAGGGGTCAGATTCTGTACCGCAGACTGTAGCTGATTTCCTCTTTATGAAGAAGAAGCTTGACCAGGGGCAGTGATATTCTCATTGTTGAATCATTCAGTTTCTGTCCTCCCTGCTGTTCCGTGATTGTTCCGTCCACAGAGATCAGGAGCTTGAGGGAGGCTGTCCGTATCAGAGATTTCAGAGCCCGTTCACTGATTCCTTCGCTGTCCTCGAAGAGGAACAGAAGCATGTCTGTATACTCGGCTTCACTGATGCTTCTTTCGGGGAGGAAGTACTGGAAACCGGGGTCCTGAAGCATGGGAAACAGCTGAAAAATCTGATTGAAGTTGTCGTAATTGATTCTGATGTCCAGCTGTTTTTCACCGCCTCCCAGGTCTGAATACTCCAGAATCCTGTTCTCCGGGCTCCCTCCGGCAGAGAGAAAGAGTTCTTCAATATGATTGAATTTCAAAGAGCCTGTGTACTGCCCTTCAGAGGGAGATTCGACCCGTATGTCCGAAAAGAAGGGGTTCTGTGCCATTTCTGCGGCAATCGAGTCGGCTTCCAGCCTGTTGCCGCCGTTAGTTCCCGAATTATTCAGGTCTGTGAGGTCCTGCAGGGTGGTGAGAAAAAAGGACTCCAGGTAGACGCCGCTTTCCACGGTTCCCGACCCGTCGTTGTTCAGATTTATCTGCTGATCCACAGCACAGGACAGGAGTAGGGATGTCAGAAAGAGCATCAGAATAACTTTTTTCGGCATTGGTCCCTCCTTGTAATAAAACAAACCCGGCAACAAAAGATACAATAAAGATTGTGAATAGAAAAGCAGCCCCTGTCAAACACTGTAAAAAATCGGGTATTTGTGCTTGAGGAAATATACACTATAATAGGGTAAATTCAATGAGGGAGAACTCCCAGTGGACATACGCGAATTACAGCTTTTTCTGAAACTGTCGGAAACTTTGCACTACACAAAAACCAGCCATCTTATGGCCATAAGCCCTTCGGCTCTGAGCCGGACCATCCAGAGAATGGAAGATCAGGTGGGGCAGAAGCTCTTCTTCAGAGACAACCGGGGGGTGGTTCTCACACCTGCGGGGAGCCGGTTCCGGGACTATGCTCTCTCGGTTCTGGAGGACTGGCAGATGCTTCAGAGCGATCTTTCCGAAGAGAGCCGCGATGTCAAGGGAGAACTGATTGTCTACAGTTCGGTGACAGCCTGTTACACCATCCTTCCCGAGCTTCTGGAGAAATGCAGGCAGGAGTATCCCGGTATCCATATCAATCTCAGAACCGGATCCGCCGCCGATGCGGTGGCCATGGTTATGAACGGTATGGCCGATGTCTCTGTTGCCGCTGAGCCTGATTCCATGCCCGAGAATCTGGTGTTCCTGCCGGTGACCAGTACGCCCCTTCAGCTGATTTCTCCGGCCACCGAGTGTCATCTGACAGACCGTCTGCAGACACAGGGAACCGCCTGGTATGATCTGCCCCTCATCCTTCCGGAGAAGGGACTGGCCCGCAAGAGGCTGGACCGCTTTTTCAAGGCCATGGATATCGAACCGGATGTCTATGCCGAGGTGGACGGCAATGAGGCTATTATCGCACTGGTCAGTCTGGGATTCGGATTCGGTGTGGTTCCGTCTCTGGTAAGAGAGAACAGCTTTATACAGGAAAAAATCACGGTTCTCCCGGATGTTCTGGATCTTGACCCCTACAATGTGGGGATCTGTGTAAACCGCCGCAAGAGTCAGACACCAGTCCTGAGGGCCTTCACATCCCTTCTTGCCGGATCTCCGGAAGAGGGAGAATTTGAATAATGGAGAAAACCGACGCCAAGCGGCTCCTGATTCTGAAGATTCTGTCGGAAGAGGATGAACCCCTTTCCAGCCAGGTCATAAAGGAGCGCCTCCAGGAGAGGGGAACCGCCCTGAGTGAGCGGACGGTGCGCTTTCATATGCTGGCCCTGGACAAGGCGGGGCTGACAGAATACAAGGAAAAAAAAGGACGATACCTGACGGCCGCCGGTCATAAGGAGATAGCCCGAAACCAGGTCTATGACCGGGTGGGATTCCTCTCTTCCCGGATTGATGAGCTGTCCTATCAGATGAACTTCGACTGGAAGAAGAGAAAGGGAACCGTTCTGGTGAATGTGAGTCTGGTTCCTCTGGAGAATTCATCGGTTGTGTATCATCTGATCGCTCCCGTCTTTGAATCGGGACTGACCATGGGACAGAAGGTCGCGGTCTTCCGGCCCGGAGACAAAATAGGGGATACTCTGGTTCCTCCCGGATACTTCGGTCTGGGAACGGTGTGTTCCATTACCCTGAATGGGGTGTTTCTGAGCTGCGGCATCCCGGTGACCTCAGTTTTCGGGGGGCTTCTGGAAGTTTCGGGGAGCCGGCCGGACCGGTTCGCAGCCATCATCAACTACAACGGCACCAGCGTGGATCCTCTGGAGGTTTATATCAGCAGCGGTATGACCGACTGCCGGGGGGCATCAGAGGCCGGACACGGTTTTATCGGGGCCAGTTTCCGGGAAATCCCCGCCGGCAGTCTGGATCAGGTGACCGAAATACACGGGAAACTGACCGAAATGGGACTGGGGGGCATCCTAAAAATCGGATACTCGGGCCATTCCCTTCTGGATATTCCCGTGGCCGACGGGAGAATCGGACTGATCACAGCGGGGGGGCTGAATTCCATCTCCGCGCTGACGGAAGCGGATATTCCGGTAAAGTCAAAGGCTCTGTCCGGGATGATCGAGTACGATCAGCTTATTATGTACACCGATCTGTACAGTGCCCTGAGTCAGATCAGAAGCGGAAGCTGACGGTCTCAGTTGCAGGTTACAGGACCCGGCTGCTGCCCCGGTCACCGGGGATTGAATAATCTGATCTCCGCAGTTTCAAGATGTTTCTGCAAGCGGTGATCCTTTGCTTCAATCCCCTCCGGCCAGGTGAGGGCTATCTGCAGGATATCCCCATGGGAGATGAGAAGAATCTTCTTTCCTGAATGGTTCTGTTCCAGTTCCGAAAGGAAGGATAAAAATCTGCTGCGCACCTCATCGGGGCTCTCCACATCCCGGTCTTTATTCTGCCCGCTCATCGCATCCTTTTCCCAGACTTCCCTGTAGTGCACATCTGCTGTTTTTTCATATTGTCCGAAATTCCGTTCCCGCAGAGATTCGCTGGCCCGGGGAGGCTCTGTTCCCAGCAGGGAGGCCGCCAGTTCTGCGCTTTCCCTTGTTCTCAGAAAATCGGAACAGTAAATCAGAGTCTCAGGGCCCAGATAAGGGCAGGATTTCAGGGTATCACTGATCTGCCGCCTTCCGGCCGGAGCCAGCCCGTAGGCGGAACAGCCGTTGGACGGATCGCTTATGATGATTCCCTCTTCATTGGCCAGACTGCGGCCGTGGCGCATAAGGTAGTACTTGTTTTTAAGGGTTCCGGGAGTCATGGTTCACCTGTTTTTCTTTTGATATTCCCCGCATTTCCGGGCCCGGGGAAGGGGCTTTTCCTGTGGGGATTATTTTATTGTTAACAGTATTTTCTTTAAAGGAATAGTACTTGACGGATGATTGAGGACTATTTAGTCTTTTACTAATGAAATTAGCTATAACACATGACTGGCTGACGGTTCCCGGAGGAGCCGAAAAGGTGGTCAAACGATGGTTCGATCTGTACCCTGATGCCCCCGTTTATACAACGGTTTTTGACAAAGGGAGAATCGGTCATATTTTCGACAGTTCCCGGGTTGTCCCCTCCTTTATGCAGAAGGTCCCCTTCTCCAAAAAACACTATACGAAAATGCTCAGCCTAATGCCCCGGGCGTTTGAGGAATTCGATCTTTCAGAATACGATGTGGTTCTCTCATCCTCATCCTCCTGTGCCAAGGGGGTTCTCACCACTCCCGACTCGGTTCATATTGCCTATGTCCATTCCCCCATGCGTTATGCCTGGGATCTGTACCATGAATACTACGCCTCCTCCGGAGCTTTGGCCCGTATGATGATGCGCCGGACCATGCCGGCAATCAGGCAGTGGGATATGCTCTCCAGTCAGAGGGTGGATCATTTTATTGCCAATTCCAACTTTGTTGCCAGAAGAATCAGAAAATATTACCGCCGGGAAGCGGATGTGATCTTTCCCCCGGTGAACACGGAGTTCTACACTCCCGGCGATCCCGGTGCCGCCGGGGAGGGGGATAATTATTACATGATTATTTCCCGCTTTGTTCCCTATAAGAAAATTGATCTGGCCATTGAAGCCTGTAATGCCCTGAAGCGGCGTCTGGTTATTATCGGCGGAGGCCCGGATGAACAGCGCCTGAGAGAGCTGGCCGGTCCGACCATCGAGTTCAAGGGATCTTTGGGAGATGAAGAAGTTCGGAATTACTACAGAGGGTGCAAGGCCTTTCTCTTTCCCGCCCTTGAAGATTTCGGGATCACCCCTGTGGAGGCTCAGGCCTGCGGACGGCCGGTGATCGCCCTGAAGAAAGGGGGTGCCCTGGATACGGTACTCCCCGGAAAAACGGGAGTCTTCTTTGACTCTCAGGATGTTACCTCCCTCACCGCCGCCATGGAGGAACTGGAAGGAATGACATGGGACAGCGATTTTATCCGCAGCCATGCCGAAGGCTTTTCCAATGAACGTTTTGACCGGGAAATCTCTGCCTATGTGGATGAAAAATGGCAGGCCCGCCTGAAGGAAATATCTTGAAAATACTCTTTGTCTGTTCCGCCCGTGAATGGGGGGGGAATGAGAAATGGTCCACCATGGCCATGAACGAACTGGAAGGTCAGGGACACTCCGTCAGAATCCTTTTAAGGAATCCTCTGCTGGCCGGTAAGTTCGGGAAGCCCTGGTTTTTTTCTCCTTTTCTGACACCCTTTGATCCTTTTACCTTTCTGACAGCCTTTTTCATTCTTCTGTTCTGGAGACCCGATGCTGTGGTCAGCACCAAAAAGGCTGAATATTTTATTCTGGGAGTTCTGACCCGGCTGTTCCGTATCCGGCATATCCTGAGACTGGGTATTGTCCGGGATCTGGACAGCACCTGGAGGCGTTTTGTCTATACCCGCCTGAATGAGGGGATTATCGTCAATGCCCGGCGGACAAAGGACAACTTCCTGAAATATGATTTTGTAGACCAGGAGAAGATCAGGCTCATCTACAACGGTATACCGGAAATCCAGACAGGAAATCCCCCGGAACGGACAGACAGCCGTCTGAATATTGTTTCCGTGGGAACCCTGACGCCCCGCAAAGGGTTCCATCTTCTCTTTGATGCCCTGGCGTCTCTTGGGGAGGATATCCGGAAGGATATAAAGCTGACCATTGTGGGCAGCGGACTTATGAAGACGGAGCTGATGCGGCAGATTAAGGATCTGGGAATAGAAGACTCTGTGGAGATGGCCGGTTTCCAGAGTGATCCCGTCCCCTTTCTGCAGAAGGCGGATCTCTTTGCCCTGGTATCAGAGAATGAAGGAATCTCCAATGCCCTTCTGGAGGGGATGATGCTGGGCCTGCCCGTACTCACCACCCTGTCCGGAGGAACAGAGGAATTCCTTGTGGATAATACAAACGGCTATGCTGTTGAGAGAGAGGTTCAGCCCATTGCCCGCCGGATGGAAGAGCTGTACAGGAAAAAAGACGAACTGGCCGCTGTGGGAGCAGAGGGGCAGAAGACTGTTAAAGAGTTCTTCTCCCTGAGCCGTATGGGACGGGAAGTGGAAGCCTTTCTGGAGACTCCCCGTGACTGATCCTGCCGCAGCTGCCCGGAAGAAACGTATCCTGCATCTTTTCCCCGAGTTCAAGAGGGGCGGGGCTCAGATCAATGTGCTCCGCTTTATCAATGCCAGCTCAGATGATTTTGAACATCATGTAGCTGCCGCTCCCCAGGATGACAGCCTGCAGGCCGAGTACGAGGCTTCGGGCACAAGGGTTCATCCCCTGGATATGACCTCTGTCCGTGCAGGCAGTGTGATTGCCCTGGTCAGGCTGATCCGGGAACTGAACCCCCATGTGGTGCATGTGAACGGGAAGGGGGCCGCCTTTTACGGTTTCGTGTCCTCCCTGTTTACCTCCTACCGGAAACCGGGCCGCCGGTCCGGAGCCTACAGCTCCTACAGGATGTTCCATACCATGCGGGGCTTTCATATCAAGTATTCCGGTGTAAAGCTCAAACTGTATCTGGCTTTCGAACGGGCCGCCGCCGGTCGGATGGACGGAACGGTTCTGGTTTCCCCATCGGAGAAGGATCTTCTGAATACCATGATCCCGGGACTGGATCAGAGCCGTCTGTTTCTGATCCCCAATGGCATTGATGTGAAAGAAGCGGCTCTCCCCGGGGAAATAGCTGAGGTTCTGAACACTCCGGGTCCCCATATGGTGACCCTCTCCAGGCTGTCTCCCCAGAAGGATCTGATTACCATGGTGGATGCCTTTGACAGGATTGTACCCGATTATCCGGATGCCGCCCTTCATGTGATGGGAGGAGAGACTCCCCAGGACCGGGACTATGCGGAGTCGGTGAAAAAGCGGATAGACAGGTCCCCTGCAAAAGGAAGAATCTTTCTCTGGGGCTCTGTGAAGGATGCGGGCAGCCTGATCCGTCATTTTGACCTGTACTGGAGTACGGCTCTCTTTGAAGGCCTCCCTACGGCTGTTGTGGAAGCCTCTCTGTGCCGGGTTCCGGTTGTGGGTACCGACTGTGTGGGAAACAAGGATCTGATCATTCCCGGAAAGACAGGCATACTGACAGAGCCCGGTGATGCCGGGGATAATGCCCGAGGCATTACAGAGGCTCTGGAGCTTCTGAAAAAGGGGGAATTCGCCGATATGGTGAATGAGGCGGAAACACGATGCCTGGACTTGTCCCCTGAGAATAATGTGTTGAAGATAATGAAGATGTACAGCTCCCCATGGGGAGAACAGGGCTGAAAAAAGCCCATAGAGAAAGGAGAAACAAATGAAAAAATCGATACTGCTGACAGGAGCCCTTCTGCTGTTTCTGACAGCCGGACTGGCGGCACAGACCCATAATGCCGTCCCCTTAAGTGATGCTGCTTTGTATCAGTTTCTGGAACAGGCGGAAATGAAAGGGTATACAGGACGTTTGAGAGCCGTCCGTCCCTATCCCCGTTCCCTGGTCGTTTCTGTTCTGGAGGATATGAAACGCTATGAATCAAAGATGAGCTCCCTGGAGAAGGGGGTGTATCAGGAGTTTTACGACAAGTATGTGGTTGATGAGGATCTGCCCATCCTGCAGGACGGGGACTTCAGAGTAGAGGGAGATGTTTTCACCCTGAAAGCGGGTGCCGATGCGGACATCCATGCCCAGGCCAAACTGAATGATGTAAAAGCCTCGGGAGGAGAAGTCATTGCCAATGTTCACCTTCAGGGTGATGTGGGCCCGGCGGTCTCCTGGGGACTCGATCTGGGGGGCGGTGTCTATGTGGCAGATGAATATGATACGGAAACCAGCAACGGTCCCACAGCCTGGGCACCCAACAGCTATACAAAACTCTGGGACGGGGGAATCCATCCCATTGATTCCCTGAATAATTATGCAGCCATGCCTGATGGAATCGCCTTCGGTTATTCCTACGATACCGAAATAGCCGCCTCCTTCTGGGACAATGCAGTGGACATCCGCTTCGGACGCCTCAGACGGGACTGGGGAATCGGGGAAGGGAATCTGTTCCTGAGCGGCACAGCCCGTCCCTTTACAGGATTCGAGGGTGCCATCAATCCCTGGGACTGGTTTAACTTCTCCTTTCTGACGGGGACTCTAGAATACGGAGAGAGCTTCCGGAATGTGGATGACTACAATATAAAGAGAACTTCCCGGACTCAGCAGAATATGTTTTCCATACTCCAGCTGGAAATCATGCCCACAGACTGGCTCTATTTCTCACTAACAGACAGTGCTGTGTATATGAAACGCCCCGAGATGGGATATCTCAATCCCCTGTACAGCCAGTTCTTCTATCAGAACAATGTGGGAGACTTTGACAATATGGCCATGGGGGGCACCATCGCCCTGAAGAAAGCCGGATGGGGTAAGGCCTATTTTACCGCCTTTCTGGATGAAGCCCGGTTCAATCACCCCGATTTCTTCGGCAACTACGCCAATATGTACAGCTATCAGACCGGTGTGGAAGCCGTCATTCCCGGTCTTCCCTGGACCACAGCCCTGCTGCAGTACACCAAGGTGGAACCCTTCACCTATACCCATTACACCGTCAACAGCGCTCCCTGGTACTACGGACTGGATATGGAGACCGATTATCTGAATAACGGCGAGAACCTGGGATACAATCTGGAACCCAATTCGGACGAGCTGATGCTGAAGTTCCGCTCCCAGCCCAAACGGGGAGTGACCGCCGAGTTCGGTTACAAAATGATCCGACACGGCACCAATCCCGGCAGTTATTTCAGTGCCTGGGGCAGCGGCTGGCTGACTGATGCAGACGGGAATTATATTGATGAGAACGGTACAATAATTGATGAAGAAGATCTGGAAACAGATGGTGTGGCCCTCACTCCCGACAACGACCCCAACGGCGCCTATGGCCAGGAGGGACGCAAAGACTTCCTGAAGGATGCGGTGTATGAGTGGTTCCACGTCTTTACTCTGGGGGGAAGCTGGGATCTCAGCAGCCGGGGCACACCCATTGCCTTTGGTGCCAACTACGACTTTGTGTTCAAGTACTTCAGCGACTACCAGAGCAGCGGCAACTTCAAACCCATCAATTCCGGAGCCTACAAGAATCAGTTTGATCACCTGGTCTCCCTGACCATGACCATTTATCCCTGATGGGATATCCCTCCTGTTCGGGAGGGACTGGCAGATATAAAAGGACCGATCCGTCATATGAGAGTACTCATATCAGCTTCGGTCCTTTTTTTTTAGGATATGAGAAATTAGAGTTTTCTGTAGGCTCTGTACCACTCTGCAAACCGGGCGATTCCCTCTTGCAAGGTCACCTTCGGGGAGTATCCGGTCAGTTCTTCCAGGCGGCTGGTGTCGGCCCAGGTCATGGGGACATCCCCGTCCTGCATGGGAAGAAATTCCTTTTCCGCTTTCCTCCCCAGATTGGTTTCAATGGTTCTGATAAACTCCAGAAGATCCACAGGGGAGCCGTGACCGATATTGAGAATCCGTGCCGGTACCTTTCTATCTTCCACAGTCATGGGTTTCTCCACCAGACGTGAAATACTCTCAGTAATATCATCCACATAGGTGAAATCCCGCTTCATGTCACCGTTGTTGAAGACCTGTATGCTTTTTCCGGCCACAATTTTTTCAGCAAAGGAGAAGTAGGCCATATCGGGGCGCCCCCAGGGGCCGTAAACGGTGAAGAACCGGAGCCCCGTGCAGGGAATGCCGTAGAGGTGGCTGTAGGAGTGGGCCAGAATCTCATTGGATCTTTTGGTGGCGGCATAGAGGCTTACAGGCTGTGTCACCGGATCATCCTCATGAAAGGGAACCTTGGTGTTGGCTCCGTAAACCGATGAGGAAGAGGCATAGACCAGATGCTCAATGCCGTTCTGCCGGCAGCATTCCAGAATATTCATAAAGCCCTGCAGATTGCTGTCCACATAGGCCTGGGGATTTTCAATGCTGTACCGGACACCCGCCTGGGCTCCCAGATGGATGACATGGGTAAAGTTATGCTCTTTAAACAGAGCTTTCATATCTTCTGTATTCTTCAGATCGGCTCTGTAGAACAGCCGGCCCTTTTCATTGCTCACAGGCTCCATGTCCGGGGTCTCAGGGCTTACCTGGAAGCCCCGTTCCGCCAGCCGTCCGTATTTGAGGGCCGGATTGTAATAGTCGTTCAGATTGTCTGTGAGAACCACTTTGTCGCATGAGTCAAACCAGGGGTGTCCACAGAGATGGAATCCCACAAAGCCGGCGCCGCCGGTTATCAGTATATTTTTCATTAATTCCTCTAGTAGGCGTTTTTATTGACGAAACCGTTGAAGACTGTGAGAAAGAGGATCTTGAAATCCAGGATCAGTTTCCAGTTCCGGATATAGTACATATCAAATTCGATTCTTTTTTCAAGGCTTGTATTGCCCCGCCAGCCGTTTATCTGAGCCCAGCCGGTAATGCCGGCTCTCATTTTATGGCGCAGCATGTATCCGGGAATTTCATCCTTGAACCCTTCGATCAGTTCAGGCCGCTCGGGACGGGGACCCACAAGGCTCATATCCCCTTTCAGCACATTCCAGAGCTGGGGGAACTCGTCCAGACTGGTTTTCCGGATAAAGGTTCCGAATCTGGTTTTCCGGGGATCATTCTCTGTGGTCCAGGTAAAACCGTCCTCTTTGTCCGCTCCCACCCGCATGGATCTGAACTTCCACATGGTGAAAACCCGGCCGTCCTGGGTCATCCGTTTCTGTCCGTAAAAGATGGGACCCGGAGAGGTGATCTTCACCAGAATCCCTACAATCAGCAGCATGGGGGAGAGGACCAGAAGTCCGAACCCGGCGCCCAGTACATCCATCATTCTTTTACCCAGCAGGGCAAAATGGTTTTCCGAGGGCTTGTTGATAAAGATAAGGGGCACTCCCAGAACGTCTTCGATGGTGGTGCCGATAAGGGCATAATTCACCTGTGGGATCAGAATGATGGGAGTCACCTGATTATAGTTGTTCTTTATGTATTTATCCTGCCGGGCGAGATGGGGCCCCGAGTAACCGATCATGATGCTTTTGGGTTTCAGCTTCTCAACAGTCTGATCAATCTCTTCAAAGCTGCAGTGGGGAATCCCCAGCTCTTCCGCCCGGCCTTCCGAGTCAGCCCAGCAGGAGATTTCGACCGCCGCCTGGGGATTGTTTAACAGTTTGTCTACAAGGCGGTCTACATGGAGCCCGTGGCCGATAAGGAATATGCTCTGTTTCAGTTCCCCTTTGATCACTTTCATCATGGTGTGATTTCTGAAGAACAGCCTGTTCAGAATCAGAAGAACAAAATTAATCAGAAAGAAGAGGATCAGGGTCAGTCTGGAAATACGGTCGGACTGAATGTTGTATCCGGCAAACACAAAGAGAATTGCAATCTTGATATTCAGCATAAAGAGTTTGGAGAACTCCCTGTGCCAGGCATGGAGAATCTGCTGTCCGTAATACCGTTCTCTGTAAAGCAGGTAGGCCGCCGCCAGAACGGGTATGGGGGTCATCATTATAAACCGGACAAAGGTTCTGAACTCATTCTGCAGGACCATGAACCGGAGATAGCAGGCCAAAAACCAGGCAAAGGCGACAAGAGCAAGATCGGTAATATAATGAAAAAATAGGTATGTTTTAGATGGTTGGTTAAGCATAAGTGTTCCTGTTCAATCTCTTTAACAAACAATACAGACTGAATCTGTTATGGTTACTCTGTTTTCACAGATCAGTATAAAGGATGTAATCCTTTTTTGATACTGTATTTTTTCCAATCCTGAGTGACTTCATCCAAATAACGTCTCTGCTTCAAAGTTCTGTTAAAAGTTCAATTTCAAGTTCATCTTTATATAATCGGTATTTGATTCTAGAATGAGGACTTAAGGAAGGAGGCATGCATGTGTTTCAGTGTTGCTCTAACCAGAGAGACCATAGAGAATGATCCCCGTTTTCATCATCTGCTGGATGAGCTGTATCAGAATCCCGGTTTCAAAATCTCCGGTTTCAGTTTTCCCGGACTCCCTGTACTGCGGGAGAGTCTGGATGGCAGGGGGGAGATTCTCAGCTGGGGACTCATACCCTCCTGGGTCACAGATCCGGATAAAGCAAAAAAAATCAGATCGGGAACCCTCAATGCCCGGTCCGAAACTCTGAAAGAGAAACCGTCCTTCCGGGACAGCTGGCCGCAGAAGCGCTGTATTCTCCCGGTGGAGGGATTTTATGAACCTCATGTGGAAGGTAAGCAGAAAACCACCTGGTATATCCGGTCCCGCCGTAAAAAACTCCTGTATCTGGGATGCATCTGGCAGGAAAACAGACATCTTCCGGAAAACTGGCCGCCAGTATCCTTTTCCATCCTGACAACGGCCTCCACAGATCTTCTGAGTGAGGTCCATAATGAAAAACTCAGAATGCCTGTGATGCTCAGTGCTGAAGGAGCCGCTCAGTGGCTTGAAAAGGGCACTCCGGACCTGAAGGAAAAGCGCTGGCATCTGAATCAGGAAGAGCTGGAAGCCTGGGAATGCCTTCCGGGAGGAAGGGAGAAAGCCGAAGCCCCGGAGGAGTGGAAACAGGGAAAGTTATTCTGAAACGTTGATTGTAAGTTAATCCAGAGGTATAATTGATCAGTCAGTCAGTATTATATCTCCCCGGGGCGGGGCTTGGAGGATGGAGTGAAAAACTGTTTTAGGAATGATGCCCTTCAGAAAGTATGCGGTACGGCCCGTTTTGCAGATGATCTCTCCTTCCCGGAGATGGCTCATTCCGTTCCGGTGTACAGTGACTTCGTCCATGCCCGGATCACCGCTGTCCGTGTGGAAGAGGCTCAGAATATGCCGGGGGTTCTGGCTGTGCAGACCTGGAAGGATGTTCCGGGCGCCCTCTGTGCCGGGCAGATCAACCAGGATTATCCCATTCTTGTGAAAGACAGAATCCGGAGTACCGGAGATGTGGTGGCGGTGGTCACCGCAGAATCCCGTGCCCAGGCCCTGGCTGCCGCAGAAAAGGTGACGGTCGAGGCAAAGCCCCTGCCTGTTATTCTTGATACGGAAGAAGCCATAAAACAGGGTGCCGTTGTCATTCCCGAAGGACTGCCGGGCAACATCATCAATCACCATAAAGTCCGCCGGGGAAATCCGGAATCCCGGATGAATGATGCGGAACTGATTATTGAAGAGTTTTTTGAAACCCCTCTGGTGGAACACGCCTATATGGAGCCGGAATGCGGCATCTGTGTCCCCCGGGATGACGGGGTTCTGGAAATATACGGATCTGTTCAGCACCCCTTCAGTACCAGACGATTTGTCTGCGCCTACCTGGGACGGCCTCTGGCTTCGGTTGTCGTCCATTCCCATGCCGTTGGGGGGAGCTTCGGCGGCAAGGATGATACGGCTTCCATTGTCTGTGCCCGGGCTGCTCTGGCGGCAACCGCTCTGGGCCGCCCTGTGAAGATGCTCTATGACCGGCCCTGGTCCATGCGGGAAAGCTATAAAAGAAATCCCTATAAAATGTGGTACAAGGCGGGGTTCGCCAAAGACGGAAGGCTCGTCTCAGTGATCAGCAGAACCCTCTCCGATTCTGGGGCTTATACCTCCACAACGCCCTGGTCCACCTGGCGGTCAGCGGCTCAGAATATCGGTCCCTATGTGCTGGAAGATATTAAAGCCGACGTCTACGGCGTGGCCACCAATAATATTTTCACAGGAGCCATGCGGGGCTTCGGTTCTCCCCAGACCAACTTTGCCTTTGAACAGATTATGGACATGGCCGCGGAAAAGCTGGACCTCTCTCCTCTGGAGATCCGCAGGAGAAATGCAGTAACAGACGGCAGCACCACCATTACCGGTCAGGTTCTGGATGATCATACCGTCAGTCTTGTGGAGGTGATGGAAAAGACCGCTTCATCCATCGGTTTTGAGGAAAAACTGAAACAGTCCTCCCATGGAGTGCCCGGGAAGGACGGAAAACTTTACGGCGCGGGCATCGCCTGTTCCTACAGAGGCTGCAGCATCGGTGCGGAAGGTAAGGATTTCTGCTGCGCCACTGTGAATGTCCAGTTTGACGGGTCCATCGTGATGGATGTCTCTGTCTTTGAAAATGGTCAGGGAGCTCCCAGTGCCATGATCATACTGACCTCTGAAATGCTGGGTGTTCCTGTTGAAAAGATCCATTACCAGGCCTCATCCACTGCCTCCATTCCCGACGGGGGCACCACCGTCGCCTCCAGAGGAACCCTGGTGGGGGGAGGTGCCATCAAGGATGCGGTGGATAAACTGAAAGTCATTATCGCAGAAGCCCTGAAGGCGGAACTGGTGGATGAAGGAGAAGAGATCGAGTTCCGGGATAACCGGATTTACGGAAGCCGGGGCCGGTCTTTGAGCTGGGAGGAAGCCGGACGGAAGATGTATCTGGCCCGGGTTTATCCCTTTGCCTTCGGTACATTTCAGGCCCCCCCGGTTACCTGGGATGAGGAAAACGGTCAGGGAGATGCCTATTTCTCCTATGTGTACAGTTCTCAGGCTGTGGAAGTGGAAGTTGATCCTGAAAAAGGGAGCTGCCGGGTCCTGAATATAGTGGCTTCCCATGATATCGGTAAGGCTGTGAATCCGCCCATGCTGGCGGGACAGATCCACGGCGGGATCGTTCAGGGTGCGGGAATGGCCCTGAGTGAGAAGTTCCTTGTGGATGAACAGGGCAAGGCTCTGTCACTGAATTTTTCCAAATACAAGATTCCCAGAGCCACGGACTATCCGGATATCACAGCCCATATTATTGAGAACCCCGACCCCCTGTCTCCCACGGGTGTGAAAGGAATCGGAGAACCGGCTCTGGAACTCATATCACCGGCTATTGCCAATGCAGTGGCCGCAGCCACCGGGCAGCGTCTGACCTCTCTGCCCCTTGATATCAAGTCTCTGCACTTAAAGGAATCAGAATGAATGTCATAGTTGTGAACGGAAAAGAATATGAAATACGGCCGGAGCATGAATCCCTGACCCTTTTACAGTTCTTAAGAGAGGAACTCCACCTGACGGGGACTAAAAACGGCTGCGCCGAGGGAACCTGCGGAGCCTGTACGGTCCTGGTGGATCAGAAAGCCGTCCGGTCCTGCCGTTTTAAACTGGCCAAAGCCGCCGGGGCTGAGGTTCTTACTGTGGAGGGGCTGATCCGGGAAGACGGCAGTCTCCATCCTGTGCAGCAGGCCTTTATTGATGCCGGGGCGGTGCAGTGCGGTTTCTGTACGCCCGGTATGATTATGTCCGCCCTGGATCTGCTTTATAAGAATCCTGAACCCGACAGGGAGAGCATCAGGAAGGCCTTGCGGGGAAATCTGTGCCGCTGCACAGGTTATCAGAGCATTGTGGATGCAGTGGAACTGGCCTCCAAGCGGATGATGACCGCTCATATCACCCATCAGTACGGACAGTAAATCTACCCCCGCCGGATGGTGACGGCAGGCTGGAAATCCGTCAGGCCAGAATCCGGCACTCCTTTAGGGAAACTGCCCAGGAGACTGTACTTCCTGTTTCCGGAGCCTGGTATCCGGGACTCTTTATTTTGATGCTCAGCTCATTGTCTTTCAGTTCCAGATAGTGAAAATCTCCACCGAACTCCCTGTAGCAGACAGTGCCGCGGCCGCCAATCTCCTGATTTGTATCTATTTCGGAATCTGCCTCGAGGATGCGGCAGCTTTCAGGGCGGAAGAACAGAGCTTTCCCCGAAGATTCCGGACCAGTAGTACCTCTGCTCTGGGCTCCGGCTTCCGATTCAGAAGGAGCCCTTGGGGACGTGAGGATTTTATTCAGCATTTCCCCTGTGAACAGCCGGCCCCCTTCGGCCAGGGACAGGATATTGGCATTGCCGAAAAAATCCCCTGCAAAACTGTCTGCAGGAGAGCGGTATATCTCTTCAGGGCTGTCGGCCTGAACGATTTTTCCCTTGTTCATGAGAACCACCTGATCGGATATGGCCATGGCCTCTTCCTGATCGTGGGTCACATACACCGTGGTGATGCCGGTCTGCTGCTGAATCTCCCGGATCTGCCGTCTCAGAATTTTCCGCAGGCGGGCATCCAGAGCGCTCAGAGGTTCATCCAGGAGCAACAGATCAGGCTCTGAGGCCAGGGCCCGGGCCAGAGCTATCCTCTGTTTCTCTCCCCCCGACAGCTCTTCGATCCGCCGCTCTTCAAACCCTTCCAGTTCAACAAGCTTCAGCAGTTCCGTGCAGCGCTCTGCTGCTTCTTTTCCTTTCAGGGGCATACCGTAGCCGATATTCTTCTGCACATTCATATGGGGAAACAGGGCATAATCCTGAAACACCATGCCGATTTTCCGGTACCGGGGATCCAGGCCGTTCAGCTCCCTGTCTCCCAGCCGGATGCTTCCGGCTGAGGGGGAATAGAGTCCGGCAATCGATTTCAGCAGACTGGTCTTGCCGCAGCCGCTGGGCCCCAGAAGGGTGGTCAGCTTCCCGGAGGGCATTTCCAGACTGCAGGTCAGTCTGAACTCTCCCAGGGTCAGATCAAGCTTGTCTATTGTCAGTTTCATATCAGTTCTCCCAGCCTTCAAAGCTGTCTATCAGAATAAATGCCCCCAGGCAGATCAGAATCAGAATGGTTCCCAGGGCACAGGCACTGTAGAATTTATAGGTTCCGATCAGTCTCAGTATGGCGATGGGGATGGTAGGCACTCCCGCATCCGAAAGGATGAGGGTCGCATTGATCTCTCCCAGAGAAATGGCCAGGGCAAAGGCGCCTCCGCTGATAAGACCCGGCTTTACCAGGGGCAGTTCTATACTGATAAACTGCCTGAGTCCTCCGGCGCCCATAAGCCTGGAGGCATCCAGCAGATTCTGCCTGATCCGCCGCATCGCCGGGGTCAGAGCCCTCATCACAAAGGGCAGGGCAATAACTGTGTGGGCCAGTATTATGGAGAGTCTCGGAGGTATGTCTCCCAGTCTGCCGCCTCTTAAGATCCAGAGGTAACCCATTCCCAGGACAACCGATGAAACCCCCATGGGCATCATAATCACGGTTTCCGTCAGTCCCGAAAAGCGGAATCGGTAACGGGCCAGAACCCAGGAGGCATAGGAGCCGATGGTCAGGGTCAGCAGTAGGGTGGAGAATCCCAGAAACAGGCTGTTCCTCATGGAATCCGCCAGGAGCCGGGCACTGTTTCCTCTGACCGATCCGGGGGGAGCGACGAATTCTCTGTACCAGCGGAAAGAGAGTTCGGGAGGACCTGTGCGTGTGGTCTGTACCAGAAAGGACTGGGCAATCACAGTCAGAATCGGCCCGAAGATGATGATCACAATCAGAACGAAATAGCCCAGGGCAAAAAGTTTTGTCCGCAGTCCCAGGTCCTTCCAGGGTATCCTGCTTTTCACAAGACTCTCCCGGTGGATTGTTTTCCTTTCCCGCCGGATGTAGAACCAGGTGAGAAAGAGGGTCGCCGCGGTTTCAACAAGTGCCAGAGCTCCCCCTCGTCCGAAATCCAGAGAGTATTTGATAAGCCTGTACACCTCCACTTCCAGGGTGGAGTAGCGGGGCCCGCCTCCCAGAACCAGGACCACCGCAAAGCTCATAAAGCAGTAAAGAAAAATAAGAGAGCCGGCACTGATCATTCCCGGAAGAAGCTGGGGCAGGGTAATGGTTGAGAATATCCGTCTCTCTGAGGCTCCCAGAGTCCGGGCAGCCTGGTGCTGATTGTCTCCCAGACCTTCCCACCAGGCGGCTATCAGCCTCAGGGCAATGGGGAAATTGTAGAATACATGAGCCAGAAGTATGGCTTTAAAGGAGTACAGAACATCCAGTACTGGCTGATCCTGCCGGGTCAGCTTCATAAGCAGAGTGTTCACCACACCCTGCCGGCCCCAGAACAGGATAAACCCCAGGACCACCAGGATGGAGGGGAGGATAAAGGGAATGGTCGTGAGGGCTTTCAGAATCTTTTTACCCGGAAACTCCACATGGGAGAGAATCCATCCCCCGGGCAGACCCAGTAGAAGGGATAACAGGGTGCTCAGCAGGGCCTGTGAAAAGGTAAAGACAAAGATCCGCCGGTAATAGGGACTCAGAATGATCTCTTTGAGCCATGAGGCGGTCCAGACCCCTTCAGACTGCAGTCCTTTCAGAAGAAGGACCGCAACCGGAAGGTAGAAGGTCAGAAAGAGGAAGAGCAGGACAGGCAGGAGACGGAGCTCCCCCGACCGTTTCAGCTCCTCTTTCACAGACTTTACATATCCCACAGAGACAGCGGTTCTCATCAGAGTCCTGATTTTTCAACCCAGGACTGAACCCAGTCTTTCTCTCCCGCGGCAATCTCTTCCTTGTCCAGCAGAAGAGGTTTCTCTGAGATGAATGCCATATCGAAGGCTTCGGGCAGCTGTGTTGCTCCCACAGCAGGCATCATGATGTTGTTCACAGCAATAATGGCCTGCCCTTCTTCAGAGAGCATATAGTCGATAAACTGACGGGCCGCTTCGGGGTGAGCCGCACCCTTGATGACGCCCGCACCTTCCACCTGAAGGTAGTTTCCCTCTTTAAACTCAAGGGCTTTGAAACGATCTGTTTCCTCCCACATCTTGTGGTAGACTGGAGATGTGGAATAGCTGAGAACCAGGGGCGCCTCGCCGCTGGTGAACAGTCCGTATCCGTTGCTCCAGCTTTCTGTCACCGTCAGCACAGAGGGAGCCAGTCTGTTCCAGTATTCCAGATAATCTTCACCGTAAACGGCACGGGTCCACAGAAGAAATCCCATGCCGGGACTGGAGGTTCTGGGGTCCATGAGGACCAGAGATTTGGCATATTCCCCCTTTGTCAGATCTTCCAGAGACGCAGGGGGATTGCTGAGAACTTCCGAGTCGTAGCAGATGGCAAAGTAGCCCCAGTCAAAGGGGAGGAGGCTGTTGGTGTCATCAAATTTCAGTTCATCCGCAATTCCGGCCAGGGCGGGAGCATTATAGGGCTCCAGGACATCTTCAGCCAGCACTCTGGCCAGAAGATTGTTGTCGGGACCGATGAGCAGGTCTCCGGCGGGATTCTCTTTTTCCAAAATGACTTTGCTCAGTACAGTGACCGCATCACCCGGGGCCATCAGGTTCACTTCAATTCCAGTGGCGGCAGTGAAATTTTCAGCCAGGGCGGGACCGGGACCCCATTCAGAGGCAAATGAATCGTAGCAGTAGATGTTCAGGATCTTTTCTTCAACCGCTGCGTCTGCGGCTGCTTCTGAAGATTCTGCGGCTTCTGCCGGTACAGTTTCATTTTCCTGACTGCCTCCTGCAAACAACAGGGAGGTGAGCAGAAAGAGACATACAATTGAAATACTTTTTTTCATGGATTACTCCTGGTAATTTAATTCACCAGGGGGATAGGGACATATACGGCCTTTCCTTCGTCGGCATTACCCGCATCAGGTTCTATGGGTATAATCTCAGGCTCCCTTAAGGGGAACCACCCCCGGATTGGGTTTGATCATACTAAAGATATTCTCCGCCGGTCAATAGAAGGCGGACTGATAGAGGGTAATCTCTGTCCGGCCGATGCTGAGGGAGTCTCACTGAACCGGTCTGCATCCGGATACATCAATTATTTCTGTCTGTGTATGGCGTCGTCAAACTCAGCCCAGGCTTTCTTCTTCTCCCGGGGAGTGTAGGGGCGCTCCACAGGACCTTTGGCACTGTAGTTTTTCACTCCCGACGGTCCGGGAACACCCTTGTTTTTCTTTCTGCTTCTCCGGGAGGGGCTCTGTCTTTTACTGACAGCTGTGGGATCATCGGAAAACATGGAGATATAGCTGTCGTAGCGTCCTGTGAGGCGGAGGATAAAACGGCCGAACCAGCCCAGCTCCTTGTAGGAATTCTCAAAGAGGGTCAGAAGTTTCAACTGGAAGATGGTATCCACATTCCGGAAGCTCTTCAGGTCAGAGTGGAAATAGAGCCCCATGGCATCTTTCACCCGGGAGCTTTTCATCCCTCTGATGTCCTGAAGATAGTGAAACGCCGCCTCGGCAACCCTGGTGGGTTTCTGAAGGAGTTCCCAGAGCTGCAGTTCCTGTTCCTTCACTCTGGTAAGAATATCCGAACGGAAATTACTGCGGCTGAAAAACTGGGAATACCGGTCTGTTCTATTGTGCCTGAGAAGGTCGGTCATCTGACCTTGATACATAAAAAGAAGATCTTTCCGCAGCTCTGTTATGGAGGTGGTAAAATACCGGAACAGGAAATCCTTATGCATCAGCATATTGTTCAGAAGGACTAGATCAGGCTGTTCCTTGTCTTCTCCCCTCACCAAGACCGCTGTTTTGAATTCCTCCCGGAATCCCTTCCATTTCTCCTCTTTCTCTTTGAGCTTTTCATCCAGCAGGCTGATATGGGTCCAGGATGTCTCCTTTTCCCGGAATTCCTGAATGATTTCCTTTAGAGCCTCTTTTTTCTCCCTCTGTTCGATCTCCTTCTGCTTCATTTCGGTCAGAGTGTTCTGAAAGTATGTGTGCAGAAGCTGGGCCGATGTAAAAAACAGGGGATTCAGACCCTTGAGGCGGAGTTTCAGCTCTTCTTTCTGATCCTGTATCTTATGACAGAGATTGATCCAGAAATCGGGATTCCTTTTCCCCAGACCAGCCTGCAGTTCGCTGATCTTCACATCTGCAATACGGGACATGTTCTCCATAACGCTGGGACTAGCGGCCTCTGAACGGATATGGCCGATGAGGGCTGTAATAAACTCTTCTATCATCCCGGAGGGAATCAGAAGGGGGGCTTTCATTTTCCTGTTGATGCCGATGATTATCGGTTCCCTGTTCTCCGCTGCATAGCCGGGGCTCAGCATGGAGGTTTCCAGGGGTGTGATCATATCGGAGGGAAGGCTGATCCCGTCATCATCATAGGCTTTGGCAGTGAGATAGGGGTGGGGGTTGTCGTGAATCTGCCGGGCAAGAAGATCTTCTCCCAGATAGTAGTAGAACAGAAGGTCGTCCTTTTCTGTCATCACAATGCGGGAGGCTTTCAGTTCCCCGTCAATCAGAGCGTACTGAAGGAGTCCTATATGAGCGGCCTTGAGCTTGCCCATAAGCAGTTCCAGCTGATTATTGGATGCCAGAAAGGATTTGGCACTCTTGAGGATAAACTGATTGTAGTCCAGAGCCGGATCCCAGAAGTCGCACAGATTGTGAAACAGCTGGTACTGAACCTGTGTAAAGCTGCCTACCTGTGAGAGATATTCTTCCCGTCTGAATGACTCCATTCGGAAATATTCCGGTACATCTGTTCTTTTCTCTTCCATCTCTTATTTATCCGATAAAAAAATCCTGTAGTATTATAAAAGATAGAGCAGGAAATACAACAAAACAATAAAAAAAAGAGCCGGCAAAGGTGCCGGCTCTTCTGCTTCTGAGGGTGTTTCTGATTTTTTATTTCAGAGCCTGGTCAATATCGGCCTTGATATCTTCAATATTTTCAATTCCGATAGAGAGGCGGATCAGATCTCCTGATATTCCGGCGGCCACCAGGTGTTCCTCGGACAGCTGGGAATGGGTTGTGGAGGCCGGATGGATGGCCAGACTTTTGGCGTCACCCACATTGGCCACATGGGAAAAGAGATTCAGTTTCTCAATAAATCTCTGCCCCGCTTCCCGTCCGGCTTTGATCCCGAAGACAACCATACCGCCGTATCCCTTCTTCAGGTATTTCTGAGCCGTGGTGTGAGCCGGATCTGATTTCAGTCCCGGATAACGGACCCAGGCTACATCGGGATGGGACTCCAGAAACTCGGCAACCGCCAGAGCATTTTCCGAGTGCCGCTCCATTCGCAGAGCCAGAGTTTCAAGGCCCTGCAGGAAGAACCAGCAGTTATCCGGAGAAATTGCCCCTCCCAGGTTTCTCAGGGGAACGGTTCGCATTCTTAAGATAAAAGCCAGAGGATTCAGGTCTCCCAGATCCGTTGCAAAACGGAGTCCGTGATACCCGCCGTCGGGTTCGTTATACAGGGAGAACTTGGGGTTCTGCCAGTTGAATGTTCCCGAATCCACCACAATTCCGCCAATAGCCGTACCGTGCCCGCCAATCCATTTGGTCAGGGAGTGGATGACAATATGGGCCCCGTGTTCAATGGGTCTGAGCAGATAGGGAGTCGTGAATGTGGAATCCACAACCAGGGGAATCTCGAACTCCTTTGACAGGGCAGAGAATGTCTCCAGGTCGGCCACATCCAGAGAGGGGTTGCCGATTGTTTCTGTATACAGAACTTTTGTTTTGTCTGTGATGGCGGCTTTAATGGCTTCCGGGTCTCTGGGGTCAACGAACTTCACTTTAATCCCGAATCCCGGAAGGATATCATTAAACATGGTATGGGTGCCCCCGTAGAGATTGCTGCTGGAAACAACCTCATCTCCCGAGGCACAAATGTTTATGATGGAGTAGAATATGGCGTTGGTTCCCGAAGCAACCGCCAGAGCGGCAGCTCCCCCTTCCAGGGCGGCTACCCGCTCTTCCAGTATCCCCTGGGTCGGGTTTGTCAGACGGGTGTAGATGTTTCCCAGTTCTTTCAGGGCAAACAGGTTCTGTGCATGTTCTGCCGAATCAAAGAGGTAGGCTGTTGTCCTGTGAATAGGCACGGCTCTGGATTTTGTAGAATCAATGGTCTGTCCCCCATGGAGGGCTGTGGTCTCGAATGAAGGATTCTTTATTTCTGAAAAGGGCATGGTTGGTTTCTCCTATGGTTATTGTAAAATTGTTGTCTTCCGGATTCTGCCGGTTGTCAGTTTATTTCTTCAAAAAGCCAGGTGCTCAGATAGCGTTCACCCGTGTCACAACCGATTGTGACAATTGTCTTTCCTTTGTTTTCCGGCCGGTCCGCCACAATCTCCGCCGCCGCAACATTGGCTCCGGCTGAAATTCCCACAAGAATCCCTTCCTCTCTGGCCAGTCGGCGGGAGCGTTCACCCGCCTCGGGGGCATCCACTTTAATCACACCGTCATAAATTTCCGTGTTGAGAACAGCCGGAACAAATCCGGCGCCGATTCCCTGTATCTTATGGGGACCCGGCTGACCTCCTGACAGAACAGGGGAGCCCACAGGTTCCACGGCATAGGTCTTTATGGCGGGATTCTTCTTTTTCAAAGCCTCACTGAGGCCGGTAATGGTTCCCCCTGTGCCGACGCCGGCAACCACGATATCCACTTTTCCGCCTGTAGCTTCCCAGATCTCCTCAGCAGTGGTTTGTCTGTGAACTTCCGGATTGGCAGGATTGGCAAACTGCTGCAGTATGAGGGAATCGTCTATTTCCCGGTTCAGTTCTTCTGCTTTTTCAATGGCAGCCTTCATACCTCCGCTTCCGGGTGTCAGAATCAGTTCGGCACCCAGAAACTTAAGGAGTTTCCGCCGTTCAATACTCATGGTATCGGGCATGGTCAGAATCAGTTTATAGCCCCTCTGGGCTGATATATAGGCCAGGGCAATGCCTGTGTTTCCGCTGGTGGGTTCGATCAGGGTTGTACCGGCTTTGAGTTTTCCGCTTTTTTCGGCGGCTTCAATCATGTTTTTTCCGATTCTGTCTTTCACAGAACCCAGGGGATTGAAAAACTCCAGTTTCAGCAGAATTTCAGCATCCTTACCTGTTTTATTCAGTCTCACCAGGGGGGTATTCCCGACCAGTTCAGTTATATTGTTTGCTACTTTCACTTTCTTTACTCCTTACTGTTAAAATACCTTGCCCGTCTTTTCAGGCGCAGGCCGGAAAGTCTGCTCCACAGCAGTTCTGTTGCCATGAAGACTCATCAGATAAAGTACATGGGGTCATCACTTTTATTGACCTGTTCCGACAGTTCTGCCAGATTGATTGCCTCAAGAGTCTCCTTGATGGCTGTACTTACTTTGTCCCAAACATTCCGTGTCAGGCAGATTCCCGAACGGCTGCAGTTCTCTTCGTCACTCAAACAATCCACTATGTCCAGACCTCCTTCCATAATTTCAACAATCTCTCTGATGGTGATAAGGGCAGGATCTCTTGTGAGCAGATATCCTCCATGGGCTCCTCTGATGGAACGGATCAGCCCGGCTCCCCTCAGATTGATCACAATCTGACTCAGATACTTTTCGGAAATTTCCTCTTTTCTGGAAACCTCATTCAGCTGAGACGGACCCTGCTGGTAGTTCCATGCCAGATTGATCATCAAGCGCACTGCATATCTTGATTTTGTCGAAAGTTTCATAACCGGTTCCTTAATTACTATAATAGCTAGTAAAATAGTAGTAATTAAAATCAAAGAATGCAAGTGATCGGGATAAAATTTTGAAAAAAAATGAAATTATTCTGATTTTTCAGGGATTTTATTTTAAGGAAATTCCGGGATCAGCCTTCTTCCATGCTGTTGATTACCAGGCGGTCCAGTACGGATCTGAATACATCCAGCTCATTCTGGGGAATGTCCTGAATGATTTTCTGGTAGAACGAGTCGCACACAGGAAGGAGGGTGTTGAACATTTTATGTCCTTCTTCGGTGCAGTAGAGCTTTACAGCCCGGCGGTCTCTGGGATCAGTTTTTCTCTGAATATACCCGTTTTTGATCAATCGGCCGGTGAGTCTGGCAATGGTCGTTTCCTTGGCATGCATCAGCTGGGCGAGTTCTGACTGTCTCAGACCGTCTGATTTTTCTATGTAGTACAGGGCAATCCACTGCACTCTGGTGGCTCCATAGTCCTTGAGAGTCTGATTGTAGCACTCTGTGACCTGTTTGAGTCCGAGTGTCGCCATATAATATACACAGTTGTCAAGCTGAAACATCGGATAATATTACCCTAAGTAACAGATAATATCAAATACCCCTTATATGAGTTTTTTTTGATATACCGGTGTACGGTATTCATTGAATTATATACTGCACTCTCCTATGTTTATAAGAATAGGAGTGCTGAATCGATTATGTCCAAACTGTTTTTTAGCAAAAGCAGGCCGAAAACGGAGTCCCTTCCGGAAAAAAGCTGGAAGATTCTCATTGTCGATGATGATCCGGATGTACACGAAACCACTGAATTCGCTCTGAAAGGGGAAGTTGTTCTGGGCAGATCCCTTCAGTTCCTTCATGCCGGCTCCGGACAGGAATGTCTCGAGGTGCTGGACGGCAATCCCGATACAGCTGTTATTCTGATGGATGCGGTTATGGAAACTCAGGATGCGGGGCTTCAGGCCGTGAGGGCAATCAGAGAAGACCGGCATATGCATCAGGTGAGAATTATACTGAGAACCGGCCAGCCGGGGAGTGCTCCCGAACTGGATACCATTCACCGTTTTGATATAAATGATTATAAAACGAAGGGGGAGCTCACCAAGAACAGACTCCTCACATCCATTATTACTGCCATCCGGTCCTTCAGTCAGTTGAAGATTATCGCCGACGGGAAAATCGGTATGGAACAGATCATAGAATCCAGCCGTTTTCTGCGTCCCGATATGAATCTTTCTGACTTCTCCGTTGAACTTCTCCACAGGGTAAACCGTCTCTTCGGTCCCCTCAGAAAGGGAGTCTTCTGCCGTACCGCTCTGGGGAGCACCCGTTTTCAATGGATAGCCCGCATTGAGGATGATCAGGTTTTCACTTGTGATGAATCACCCGATTGCCAGCCTGAGGAGATGGTAAGGAAAACTATCGAAGACAGCCTGAGAAGCAGACGCTCCCGGCATCTGAATAACAGGAACAGCCTTTATCTGGATGACGGTGAAGAGTATGCCTATGTCCTTTATATGGATAGTCCCGACTTCCACCCTGATGAAATACCTCTTATGAGTATTTTTACATCCCATCTGTCTCTTACTATGCAGAATTTCAGAATGTACCACAGAATGGAACGTCTGGCGTATGAAGATATGAGTCTGGCTATCCCCAATCTCAGTGCGCTGATCAGGGAAATTGATTCTGTGGATACCTCTGAGAAATATCTCTATCTTCTGGATATCTGCCAGTTTGGAGTCCTTAATGATCTTTTAGGCCATGACTTCGGGGATATTGTGCTCCTGTCCTTTGTGGAACGCCTGAAATTTTCATTTCCTCCGGGTTCTTTTATTGCACGGGATTCGGGAGATGTTTTTGGTGTTATTTCCGGCAGGATTCCCTTTGAGGACCTGCAGGATTTCTTTTCTCTCCCGGTCTCAGTGGGGGAGGGGTCCCGTCAGCTCTCCGTCAATATCGGAGCAGTGGCTCTGAATGAGGAGGATGTGAGCGGGTCCGATTATCTGAGGAATGCCCATCTGGCATTGAAGCGGGCCAAAAGCGAAGGACCCGGTAAGTCGGTGCTTTATACGCCCGTCATCGGTCTGGAGACAAGGGAACGGATCAGTCTGCTCCAGAATCTCCGGTCTGCCTTCACACATGAAAGGATTTTTCTCATGTATCAGCCCCAGGTGAATCTGGCAGACGGCAGGGTCATCGGTTTTGAAGCTCTTATCCGCTGGAAGATTGAAGAGGGGCATTTCATTCCGCCCTCCAAATTCGTTCCTCTGGCAGAGCAGAGCGGCCTGATTATACCCATGGGAAACTGGATACTCAGAATGGCCATGCATTCCCTGGCGGATTTTAACAGAAAAGGATATCCCGGACTCCATATGGCCATTAATGTGTCCGCCGTCCAGCTCCGGGACCCGGACTTCATTTATAATCTGGAAGGAGCCTTGAAGGATTCGGGGGTCCAGCCGGAAAAAGTGGAACTGGAGATTACGGAGTCCATTGCTCTTCTGGGGGCAGACCGGGTTGTCTCCCTCTTTCAGAAACTCAAAAAGCTGGGGGTCACGCTGGCTATTGATGATTTCGGCACCGGATACTCCTCCCTCTCCTACATTGACAGCTGGCCCGCAGACCGTCTGAAAATTGACAGAGCCTTTATCAGTAATATAGGGGCTGCGGACACTGGCGGCAGAATTGTGGATCTTGTGATTCCCCTGGGCAAAAAGCTGGGACTTCAGGTTCTGGCTGAAGGGATAGAGACGGAGGAGCAGGCACAGAAACTCATTGAACTGGGATGCCCTGAAGGGCAGGGATTCCTTTACGGCAAGCCCATGGGGTTTAAAGATGCCCTGAACTGGCTGGGGAAGAATAAAGTATGACCGGGTTAAGAACTGTATTCCGCCGCTCCTCTCTTCTTCTCATGCTGATTTTCCTTCTGTCCTGTTCAGGCAAAGATCCGGTGGTGATTGGCTTTCTGGGAAGTCTGAGCGGTCCCAATGCGGATCTGGGAGAAGCGGGACGGAACGGTGCTCTTCTAGCTGTGGAAGATTACAATAAGGCAGGCGGCATAAAGGGCAGACCTGTTAAAGTGGTCGTCAAGGATCACCAGATGAGTCCTGAACAGCTGTCTCATATAAGCGGTGAGTTTACACGAGCAGGTGTTGATGTGGTGATCGGTCCCTATACATCTGTGATGACCAGGATTATGATCCCTATCGCCGAAGCGAAAGATATGCTGCTGATTTCTCCAACAGCGTCATCAAGCGAGTTTTTTGAAAAAGATGATAATCTGATCCGCCTGAATCATACCACCAGTGAAAACAGCCGGGTGTATACCGCCTATCTGGCAGCGGCGGATGTTATGAGCTGCAGCGTTATTTATGACACCCAGAATGCGGAGTTCACCGAAAGCTGGCTGAATGATTTTGCCGGCAGCTACGAAGCGGCAGGAGGGCGGATTCTGGTCCGTGAGAGAATCAATTCAAAACTGGATACCGACTTTTCAGAGGAGTTGAACTCAGTTATAGATTCGGGTGCCGAAATGCTTCTGATCATTGCCAATTCAATTGACAGTGCAACCCTGGTTCAGCAGCTCAGGCAGACCGGATCTGACCTGCAGGTGTATTTTTCTGAATGGGCCGGAACCCGGCAGCTTATCGAACTGGGGGGGAAAGCGGTGGAAGGCTCCATTGTGATGCAGTCATTCGATCCCTTCGATGAGTCTCCTCAGTTCCAGGAATTCAGAGATAAGTATAAACAGCGTTATCAGAGAGAACCTTCTTTCGCTTCAGTACTCAGCTATGATGCCTGTTCTGTGCTCTTCCAGGCTCTTGAAGGCAGGAGCAGGAATCAGACCGTGAAAGAGGCCATACTCCTGAACGGACCCTACACAGGAATTCAGGAACCCCTCAATATCAGTGAGTTTGGAGATACCCGCAGGAAAAATGTTTTTTCTGTCATCAGAGAGGGTCAGTTCAGGAAAATAGAGTGACCAGGTTCGGAAGCATTTCATTCAGACTGTATCTCATTATTCTTTTTATCTCTGTAGGGTCAGTCTCACTCGTTCTGGTTTCCTCCTATATAATGCTGTACAGGCTTCCCCAGCTGGAAAAGCAGAATGAACGGTCCGTATCGGTTGCATCAGAAGTTATGGCTGCCCGGTCCGAGCTTATGCTGGCTTCGGTACTGGAAAAACTGAGGCTTTTTGCCGCCAGCAGTAATTTCCTGTCTTCCGGTCAGGTGAACGAGGTGATCCATGATTTTCTGGAAGATAATGAGGACATTCAGGCTCTTCTGCTGCTGGATGAAAAGGGTATTACCGTTGCAGCCGATATAAAGGGACCATCCTACCAGAGCGGCCAGACCATGATCGGTAATGATCTGTCATACAATCCCCTTTATCTGGATGCCATTGAGTACAGAAAGCCGGTGTGGAGTGACAAGTATCTGTCTCTCCTCGCCGGAGACACCACCATTGGTGTCGCTGTTCCCGGGGGGCAGTATGTCGCCATTGCCGAAGTGTCAATTGATTACCTTTTATCCGCCATAAGGCTGGCTGTGGGGAGCGAGTATCTTGATGTCTGGGTTATAGACAGGCTGGGGGAGGTTGTGATTGATACCGAAAGGGTTTTTACCCCCGGCGTTGACAATCTTATGGGGCTGGACTTCGTTCAACAGGCTGCCAGAGAAAATATTACTTTACTGGATGTAGACTATAATGGAGTCCGATACAATGTCGCCTCATCCCATTCCGATTTTCTGGGCTGGATATTTCTGACCAGAATGCCGGCAGGACTGGCTCACCCGGATATTTACTCCCGCATTGTTGATATGTTTATTCTGGTCATCTTCCAGGGACTGCTGATTGTCATGATCACCCCCCTGGCCTCCAGTCCGGTGTCCCGGAGCATGAGGGATCTTGCGGTTTATGCCTCTGAGCTTTCCGGTTCTAAAGTACAGCCCCCCTGGGTGTCCCAGTCTGTCCGGGAGATCAATGTTCTGGCAGATAATCTTAAGTTTCTGGCCGATGAGATCCGGCAGCGGGAGAACTCACTGAAAGAACTGAACTCAGAGCTGGAAGACAGGGTCGTACAACGTACCAGAGAGCTGCGTTCCGCCAACAGGGAGCTGGAAAAAAGCGTACAGGACCTGAATATGATGCGGGATGAACTGGTGGAAGCCGAAAAACTGTCGGCCCTCGGCGCGCTGGTGGCCGGGGTATCCCATGAACTGAATACCCCTCTTGGAAATGCTCTGATGGCCGTATCCACTGTTTATGAACACCATCTCGCCTTTACGGGAATAAGCGGGGAGGATCTCACAGTCCAGGATCTGGAGTCGTATAAAGAGCATGTGGGAACGGGTATTGAGATATCCCAGAGAAACCTTGAAAAGGCAGCCGAACTGGTACGGAGTTTTAAACAGGTTGCTGCAGACCAGACAAGCTCAAAGCGGCGCAGTTTTTCACTGGAGGATATGCTCTCTGAACTCCTGCTGACCCTGCAGCCCCTGACCAAAAGAACGCCTGTCTCCATAATCAGGAAGCTGCAGCCGGGCATTTCCATGAACAGCTACCCCGGTATTCTGGGACAGATTATTACCAATCTGATTACCAACGCCGTACAGCACGGGTACGGCTCCGGCGAGGAGGGCCTGATCATTCTGAGTTCTCAGCAGCTGGAAGAGGATGAAGTGGTTATTACGATTCAGGATTTCGGCAAGGGTATGAGTAAAACTGTCAGCAAAAAGATCTTTGAACCCTTCTTTACCACCAGGCAGGGGCAGGGGGGGACAGGATTGGGTCTCAGCATAGCCTTTAACGGTGCCAGACAGGTTCTGGGGGGAAATCTGGAAGTTGAATCAGAGCCGGGCGGGGGGACACTCTTTACTCTGCGCCTCCCGGCCAATGCCCCTCAGCTGGCTGAGGAGTAAAACCGGCACAGCGTCCTCAAGCAGGGCTGCCTCATTCAGGCTATTGCGGTCACCGCCGGTTTGATATGGTCTGAATAGTTTTTGCTGTTGTGAAAGGGACACAGATCATCCTTCCCCTCACAGAAAACAATATCACTGCCCAGTCCCAGCAGTTCAATTCCCGGCCGGCTGCACACAGGGATCATCTTGTTTTCAATACCGTCTTCTCCGATTATGCTGAAATAGGGATGTTCTTCTTTGTAAAAAGGGCATTTATTCATAGTATCTTCTATTTCCTGTATTCATAATAAATTAAACAACAGTATTCTGACCCCGGTTTTTCTACCTCCTGTCAATGTGATATGAAATGTTTGTGTAGTTTTTTTGATCTCCTGACATTGACAAGAATGAAAAATCAGTTATATTGGGACATAACAATTTCATAGCAGACAAAGGACCCTTAATGCTAACAATGTCTGCTTATATCTTTTTTATTCGAAGGAATTCTCCCCATCAGGGAGACTGGTTTGAAGGTATAAGTAGTTACGTGTTTGGTATAACGGGGGACCGGTCTCGACCTTCCCTGACAGCGCAACTTCTCTCTTCTCCTTCGATAAGGAGTTTTTTATGAGTTCAAAATTATGGTTTGTGACCAACGGAGCACAACTGATTGCTGTTTTTGACAGCAAAGACAGTGCTGAACAGGAAATGAGAAAATATGAGGACGATCCTGATTACGGCTACTATGAATTTTACGATTTAAATATTTCTGAACTGGAAGATTATCCTGAGGAGTTTGATATCGCCCAGGATCAAGGATTCATCCGCTGATGCCGGGGGCTCTGGGTTGAAGGATTTTCTTGTTTTTGAAGGGATAAGCAAATCCTTTGGTGATGTTGAAGTTATAAAAGATCTGAATCTCAGCATTGAGCAGGGTGAGGTTTTCAGCCTCCTGGGACCATCGGGCTGCGGCAAAACGACTCTCCTTAGAATCTGCGGCGGTTTTGAAGAACCCGATGCCGGACGTGTTCTGCTGAACGGCCGGGATATTCTGTCCCTTCCCAGCCATAAGAGGCCGGTCAACACGGTTTTTCAGAATTATGCCCTCTTTCCCCATATGACAGTGAGTGAGAATATCACCTTCGGACTCAAAGTGTCCCGCAGGGGAATGTCTGCCGGGGAGATCCGGAAAGAGCTGGACCGGGCTCTGGATCTGATTCAGATGAAAGACTATGCCGGGAGCAGGCCTGCCGAACTTTCCGGCGGGCAGAAGCAGCGGGTCGCCATCGCACGGGCTGTCATCAACAAGCCCCAGCTTCTGCTGCTGGATGAACCCCTGGCGGCTCTGGACCTCAAGCTCCGTCAGAAGATGCTTCTGGAACTGGATCAGATACACGATGAAGTGGGGATCACCTTTCTCTTTGTGACCCATGATCAGGGAGAGGCCATGAGTCTTTCCGACAGAATCGCTGTAATGAACATGGGCCGGATTGAGCAGGTGGGAACTCCTTCCCAGGTGTATGAAAGCCCGAAAAGCAGTTTTTCTGCAGCCTTTATCGGGGATACGAATTTTTTCGACTGCAGAGTTCACTCCCTCAGCGAAGACGGGCAGTACTCTCTTCTGGATATTGACGGACTACCCCCCGCACGCTGCTACAACGATCAGAAACATCAGGCAGGGGAACACATCAATCTCTCCCTGAGACCGGAGAAAATAAGAATCTCCAGGACACGGCCTTCTGAAAATGAGGGTCTGAATGTTTTTAGAGGGGTTGTGGAAGAAAAGTCCTATCTGGGAGCTTTTTCCAAGTACTGGGTCCGCTGCGGCGAATGGCTTATTGTGGTTCTGGATGCCCACAGGCATTTCCTTCTGGACCGGAATCCCCCGGAGTGGGAAGATGAAGTCTGGCTCAGCTGGCATCAGGATGACGGATTCATGCTGTTGAAATACAGGGAACAGGATGAAGCCCTGCTGACAAATCCGGATGATAAATTTGCCCGGATGGAGCAGGATACCCAGCCCGGTATGCTTGTGGATCAAGACGGAGATGAGGCATGAGACGAAACGAGTTCGCCCTTACAATGCCCTCGTTTCTGTGGCTTGCTGTTTTTTTTATCATACCTTCAGCTCTCATTATTCTGATCAGCTTCAGGGGCAGTGACTCCTATGGTGTCCTGCTGCCGGTCTGGACTGTAAAAGCCTATCAGTCCCTTGCGGGAATGCATCTGATGCCTGTTATTCTCAGGACAGTCAGACTCAGTTTGTACACAACAGTCATCTGTCTGCTGCTGGCCGTGCCGGCAGCTTATGGCATGTCCAGGATGAGCCGCAGAATGCAGAATATCCTGCTTCTCATTCTGGTTGTTCCCTTCTGGACGAATTTCCTGATTCGGATCTATGCCTGGAAAGTGCTGCTCCATCCGGACGGGTTTATCAAGCACTGTCTTGTCTGGGCAGGATTTCTCGACCAGGGTGCCACACTCCTTTATACGGAAGGGGCGGTTCTTCTTGTTCTGGTCTATACCTATCTGCCCTTTGCTCTTCTGCCCCTGTACAGTGCCGCAGGGAATTTCGACTTCACCCTTCTGGATGCGGGGCGGGATCTGGGCAGCAGCACTCTGCAGCTTGTGACAAGGGTCTATCTTCCCGGAATCAGACAGGGCATCATCAATGCTGTCCTGGTTGTTTTTATCCCCGCCATGGGCAGTTATATCATACCGGAAATTGTGGGGGGGCCAAGTTCGGAAATGCTGGGAAACAAGATTGCCCGGTATGTGTTTGTCGACAGAAATATTCCCAGAGCCGGGGCTCTTTCGGGCTTTCTGATTCTGATGATCCTCCTCCCCTCCCTGGTGTCTCTGGTTAACAGGGACAGCCTTGCCAAAGGCCGGAAGGAGCTGGTGCAGACATGAAAAAGAAATCTGTTCTTCCTGTACTCATACTGGCCGGAATTGTGATTTTCTTCTATCTTCCCCTGGTTGTACTGGTGGTCAACTCCTTTAACGCCTCCCGGGTCTCCTCGGTGTGGGGAGGGTTTTCCCTTAAGTGGTATGAGAGGCTATTCAGCGATCAGAACCTCCTTCGCTCGGTGAAAAATACTGTTTTAGTCACAGGCATATCAGTTCTGTGTTCCACGGTTCTGGGGAGCCTGGCCGGAATCAGCATTGCCCGGTTTAAAAGCCGGCTGCAGAAGGTTCATTCCGTATTTATCGCCCTGCCTCTGATCATGCCGGATATTCTGATCGGCATAAGCCTGCTGCTCTTTTTTATCTCATTTAGAATCAGGCTGTCTCTTCTGACAATCATTATCGGGCATATCACTTTCTGTGTCAGTTATGTGGCCTCCACAGTGCAGGCCCGGTTTCAGAATTTCGACTTTTCTCTGATTGAAGCGGCACAGGATCTGGGAGCCGGTAAAGGGCAGATCCTGTGGAAAATATACCTGCCCCTGCTGGCGCCGGGAATCCTGTCGGGAGCCATGCTGGCCATGACTCTGTCGCTGGATGACTTTATTATCAGCTTTTTCACGGCGGGGCCGGGAGCCTCGACCCTGCCCATTCAGATATACAGCATGATCCGTCACGGTTCACCCCCGGTGATCAATGCTCTATCGACCCTTTTTATCGCATTTACTTTTATAGTCCTGCTGTTTTATCAGCGGATCTCAAGGAGATTAAACAATGAAAATTAGAACCTGCAGCTTTATGGCCGCCCTTATTCTCTCTGTATTCCTTCTGGGAGGCTGCTCCAAAGAGGAGAGCCGGAAACTCTATCTGTATAACTGGTCCGATTATATCGATGAAGAACTGGTAAAGACTTTTACTGAAGAAACAGGTATCCAGGTTATTACAGATTATTTTGACTCAAACGAATCCATGTATGCCAAACTCCGCTCCGGTGGTGACGGGTATGATATTGTCTTCCCCACAAGTTATATGGTGGAAATCATGAACCAGAGCGGCATGCTGCAGCAGATAGACCATTCCAGACTGTCCAATCTGAACAATATTGACCGGAAATTCACAGCCCTCTCTGTGGACAATGATATGGAATATTCGGTTCCCTATATGGTGAGCACAACCGGTATCGGCTATCTGGCCTCCGAGCTGGGAGAACTGGACAGCCTTTCCTGGGATATTTTCGGAACCTCCGATTATGCCCTTAAGATGACTATGCTCAACGATGTGAGGGAAACCATCGGAGCGGCTTTGAAGTACCTGGGCTATTCCTACAATTCCCGGTCGGAAGCCGAACTGGCGGAAGCCAGAGACCTTCTCATCGCCTGGAAAAAGAACCTGGCTAAGTTTGAGAACGATCAGTACAAGAACGGACTGGTGAGCAGTGAGTTTGTGATCAGCCAGGGATACTCCGGCGATATCCTGCAGGTTCAGGAGGAGAGAGAGGATCTTCAGTTTATCGTCCCTGAGGAAGGCACAGCCATCTCCATCGATAACATGGTCATTCTCAAAGGGGCGAAAAATACAGACGAGGCCTATGCGTTTATAGATTATATGCTCCAGGCGGAAGTCGCCGCTGCCAACATCGAGTATGTTTACTATCTGGCTCCCAATACAGAGGCCTACAAACTCCTGAGTGAAGATATTCTGAATGATCCAGCGGTTTTCATTACCGATGAGGTTCTGGAGAATTCCGAGATTCTTCTTGATCTGGGAGATGATAATGAGCTGTATAGCCGCATCTGGGATGAGATCAAGTCTGCCCGGTAAGGACTGAAGGTGTTTCCTGTGTTGTCTTTTCTGGATAAAAAATATAGGAAGACAATACAGGAATGTATTATATTGCTTTTAGGAAGTCTGAAGGATCAGAGCGTTTCTTGATTTTTCTGTTTCGACCAGGCCATATCCGCTCTGATTCTGAATCATCCAACAAGCTTTGTCATCCACATCCCATCCCATAGATTGAATATTATTTTTAGAGAGCAACAGATTCATCAATGTGAGCAATCTACCAGATCTCCTAGGGCATCTCATCCCTTATAATGTTTTCAATAAGATTGATCAAGTCAGGATGAAGTTCCTGTTTGTTCCGTGCAAAATACAGAGTGTTGTTCAAGGGAGTATGGCCCTTCCATAGAGGTTGAAGTACACCTTCTTTTATCTGTTCCAGACATAAAAAATCAGGAATAACAGCCAGTCCGGAAGAGTGGGACAGGCAGCGTATGATGGAATGAATGTTAGGAACAATATAGTTGGGACGGAAAGCGGGATGTTCATCAAAATTCCTTTTCCAGAACCGTTTCAGGTGTTCGTTGTCGCCTGTTATGCCATACCACTTCTGCTGCATCAGCCAGTCGAGAACCTGTGACGGATTTCCTGTTTCCTGAGCTTTATAAAATCCACCGGTATCTGTATCCTTTCCGGCCACAATGAGTATGTTTTCCTGTGAGAAGGCTGTGTATGTAACATCCCTTTTCTCAATTTTCCTTGGTGTTACCACAAGATCTATCAGGCCTTGTTCCAGTTTCTCCAGAAGTTTTCTGTACTCATCGAATTCCAGAATCAGATTTGCCGGGATATGGGGGATATGCTTTTCAAGGATCAGCTGAAAAGTCTCAAAGCACATCCCTATGGTCAGAGTCGGCCTGTCCTCATCATTATTCTTTTGAAAAGTCTGCTCTGCTTCCTCCAACTTCAGCAGAGGATCAATAATGCTGTTGTACAGCAGTTTTGCCCTTTCTGTGGGCACCAGTTTCCGGGGCAGACGGTCAAAAAGCTTAAAGCCTATATGATTTTCCAGAGAGCTCAGATGCAGACTGACTCCCGGTTGGGATATGTAAAGGCTTTCTGCAGCAGAGGTCATATTCCCCTTCTCGAAAACGGTTTTAAATGTTCTGAACCACTCCAGGTTTATCATAGGATCTCCTATTAGAATATTTATAGATATTTATAATATGTATTATTTGAATGATTTATCAATTTGTTGTTATTTTAATCGGGACAGAGAAAAATACAATACATTTGAGGATAAATATGAGATTATTTGAAGAAACAGACTTTGCCGGCGGAACATTGAAGAACCGCTTTGTCCGGGCGTCCGTCTGGATGGCCGGTGCTGATGAGAAAGGACATCTGACCCAGGAGCTTTTGGATCACTACAAAATGCTGGCAACAGGCGGTGCCGGCCTTATTCTTACGGGGTATGCCTATATCAGTGATGAAGAGCAGCCCAATCCGGGTATGCTGGGCATTTATGATGACTCTTTTATAGAGGAATACCGGACGCTGACAGATGCTGTTCATAGAGAGGGGGCAAAAATCGCTCTGCAAATCGTTTTCGGCGGTTCTCAGTCCCACCATCCCGATGCCGGTTCCATGAATATCCTGGCCCCTTCATCCATTGAAAATCGGGTGACCGGTCTGATGCCCAAAGAAGCAACAAGGGATGATATAAAAAGAATCGTCCGGCTGTTCGGAGATGCTGCATATCGGGCCCGGGAAGCCGGATTTGACGGTGTGCAGATCCACGGGGCTCACGGGTATTTTCTCAGCTCCTTTCTGACTCCTTTTTATAATAAAAGAGAGGATGAATACAACGGAGACATTCATGATCGCGGCCGGATTCTTTATGAGGTTTATGAAGAAGTGCGGAGCAGAGTTGGCGCCGATTTTCCCATCATTTACAAGATTAACTGGAGTGATTTTATGGATACGGGAGAAGGTCTTGAGTTTAATGATGCCTTACAGGTGTTCCGGGAACTCGACAGGAGGGGAGTGGATCTCTTTGAAGTCAGCGCGGTGAATGAGTCTTCCGGGAAAGGTATGGCTCCTGCCAGAAAAGGAATCCATTCCAGAGAGAAGGAGTCCTATTTCAGGGAGGCTACAGCAAAAATAGCAAAAAGCGTTGATGCCCCGGTAATACTTATGGGAGGGAACCGGTCTGTAGATGTGATGGAAGAGATACTGAACAATACGGATATTGAGTATTTTTCTCTGGGGCGTCCTTTACTGTGTGAAACGGATCTTGTGAACAAGTGGGAACAGAACAGTGAGTATAAACCAAAGTGTATCTCATGTAATCAGTGCTGGACTACAACTCCCAACAGTTGTATTTTAAACCGCTGAAAGAAAAGGGGCTGTCCCTTGGAGAACAGGGTAAGCCCTATTCCATTTTTCCCTTTTGTATTTTCATATAATCCATTCCCCAGTTATTGACAGTTTCGATAACGGATACAAATTTATTCCCTTCTTCTGTCAGGGAGTATTCTACCCGCGGGGGGACTTCGTCATATGATTTCCTTATCACAAGATTATCGGATTCCAGCTCCTTAAGCTGACTGCTGAGATAGGCCTGAGTAATATTAAATATGGAAGATTTCAGTTCTGAGAATCGTAACGCCTTCTCTCTCAATAACCAGATAATAACGATCTTCCATTTTCCTTTCATAACTCTTTGAGTCAGACAGACAGGGCAGAGTGATTCCTTAATTTTGGCATCTATTTCACAGACGCAGCACTCGGCTGCATACTTTTCAATTGACATAAATCTTCCTATAGTATTAAAATCATACCAAGTAAATTAAAGAGACTAAGTTTTGCGAAAATACTTGATATGCTCTTTTTATTATCATACACCAATAATCACTGTAAAGGAATCAAATCTATGAAAATGACAAAAGAAGTAATGGGTCTGTTAAATGACCCGGAAGCTACCAAGGTTCTTACATCTGTATCTTCAGACGGTGTTCCCCACACCGTCGTAATAGGCTCTGCAATGGCTCCGGAAGAGGGGCTGATTGCCGCTGCTGAAATTCTGATGAAGACCAGCTCTAAGAATCTGTCACAGAACTCGAATGTCAGCGTACTGGCTGTGAAGGGAACTGAGTCGTATCAGGTCAAAGCGAATGTCAAAGAACGTATGACATCAGGGCCTTTTTTTGAAAATGTACAAGCAGAGCTTGAAAAGAAAGGCATGCCCTGCAATGGGGTATGGCTGTTTGAACCGGTGGAAGCCTTTAATCAGAGTGCAGGCCCTGATGCCGGAAAAAAGTATTTTAAGAAAGGAGCAGAAAATGAAAATTGCCGTCAGATACTATTCAAAATCCGGTAACACACGCAAAGTGGCTGAAGTCATCGCCAAAGCCCTGGGAGTCGATGCTCTTTCGATAGATGAGGGACTGCCAAAGGATGTGGATCTTCTATTTTTAGGAAGTTCCGTCTATGCCGGAGGAGTCGACAAAAAAGTGAAAGATTTCATAAATGAACTGGATGGTTCGGTCAAGGAAATTGTGAATTTCAGCACA
>JAQQAM010000265.1 GCA_028532905.1 Spirochaetales bacterium | reverse complement strand
TCTGTAGTTGAAGTCCCAGATAATGGCATTTTCGGGGAAGACAACAGCATCGGTCAGGGGTGAACCGGGTCTGTCTTTACCAAGACCTGTGGCGTTGGCAATCAGAGAGCCGGGCTTTAGCATGGCCACAACCTTGTCGTTTTCCGCAGGAGTGGGGCAGAGGAAGTACTGGAACTCAATGTCCGTACCCACTTTTTTGTGGATCTCTTTCATCTCGTTCAGTCTGGGTTCGGATCTGTTGCTCACAAAAATACGGTTCGGAACGGTTCCGCCGTTTTTCTTTTTGTTGATCAGGTAGAGGGTCAGAGCCAGTGAGGACCCTCCGGCGCCCAGCAGGTGAAGATCGGCTCCCGACTCCGCCCAGTAGGCATCATCAGCTATGGCATCCAGGGAGAGACCGCTGGTAATGGGATCCTTGGCATGAGCCCAGAGTTCTTTTCCCTGTTTGGAGATGGAGCTGGCTTCTTCCAGAAGTTCGGCATATTCCCCTCTTCCTTCAAAGAGATCACCGCAGGCTTTTAAAAGGTCCAGTTTATGGGTTGTCACAAGAGCCCCCAGTGAAAGCTCATCGTTTTTGATAAATTCTACAGCTTCTCTGTAGGCAGCAGGTTCTGAATGGGGTTCAAAATCGAATCCCTTGATAACGGCATTCAGTCCCAGGTGGTCGGCCCATTTGGGGAAAACCTTCATAATGGATGATTTCCCGGTGGTAACACCGATAAAATACATTGTTCTCTCTTTTGCGGGTGAATAATCGTTCACTGCACATCTCCTTACATCATTTCTATGTCGTTTGTTGTCATTTGGTGCTAATTGATAAAATATGATCCAATATTACTCCCGAAATTACGATCTGTCAATAACAAATGATAATAAATGCTTGACAAATGCTAATTCTGGCCCTAGTATAACCCTATAAACGAAGACAAATGATAATTAATAGTCATAAGGAGACGGATATGGATGTCATTTCCCGTTTGGAAAAAGAAAAACTTGTACCTGTAATAAAGCTGGATACCCCGGAACAGGCACTCCCTCTGGTGGATGCCCTGGCCAAAGGCGGTATTACTGTCGCTGAGGTAACCTTCAGAACCGATGCGGCAGCCGCATCAATCAAACTTATAAAGGAAAACAGACCGGACATTCTGGTGGGAGCCGGAACCGTGCTGACCCTGGAGCAGCTGGACGCTGCCATCGATGCGGGAGCCGAGTTTATCGTTTCTCCCGGATTCAACCCTGCCATAGTACAGGCCTGTATTGACCGGAACATTCCCATCACACCGGGAGTGACCAACCCTTCCCAGGTGGAACAGGCCATGCACATGGGTTTGAAGGTTCTCAAGTTTTTTCCTGCAGAACTGTCAGGAGGCATCCCCATGCTGAAAGCATTCGGTTCCGTGTACAACGCCCGTTTTATGCCTACCGGCGGTCTGAATGTGGACAATTTTACCGATTATCTTGCCCTCCCCAATGTTGTAGCCTGCGGCGGAAGCTGGATGGTGAAGGGTGAATATATAAAAGAAGGGCAGTACGATACAGTGACTGAGCTCAGTGCTGCCGCCAAAGGGAGAATTAAATGAAATCTCAAGTTAATGTAGCGGTTATCGGCAGCGGCCGGGCCGGAATGATTCATGCCCGGAACTTTGCCCGTACAGTACAGGGCGGACGTCTTGTCGCCATGGTGGATCCTGTTGAAGATGCGGCCAAAGCGGCTGTGGAAGAGCTGGGAATAGATAAATACTACCTGGATTACAAAGATGCCCTGAGCGATAAGGATATTGATGCGGTTGTTGTAGTCACGCCCACAGCCTATCACAAGGATATTGTGGTTGACGCGGCTGCTGCAGGAAAACATGTTCAGTGTGAAAAACCCATGGCCATGACCGAAGAGGAATGTCTGATCATGATGAATGCCTGCGGCAGGGCGGGTGTTAAACTGCAGCTGGCTTTTATGCGCCGTTTTGATGAGAGTTTCCGTCACGCCAAAGAGAGAATCGATGCCGGTGAAATCGGTGATGTGGTCTGTGTTAAATCTCTGACCCATGGTCCCTCCATCCCCAAACCCTGGATGTACGATATCACAAAGAGCAACGGTCCCCTGGCCGAAGTCAGCTCCCACGATATTGATGCCCTTCACTGGTACAGCGGCTCCTATATGAGCGAAGTCTACGCCATTGCCGGAAACTACCGCTGCCCCGACGCGGAAGCCGACTATCCCGATTTTTACGACAACGTCATTATGAACTGCCGCTTCCGGAACGGAGCCCAGGGAATGGTCGACGGCGCCCAGGGTGTACTCTACGGATATGACTCACGGGTTGAGATTCTGGGAACCAAAGGGATCATTCATGTGGGTAAGAATCAGAATTACTCTGTTCTCACCTGTACCCCCGACGGCATTAACACTCCCTTTGTTAAAAGCTGGCAGAACCTGTTTATCGATGCCTACAGAGGCGAGGATCAGGCTTTTGTGGACTGTATTCAGAACGATACCGTCCCTGTAGTGACCGGTAGAGACGGTCTGGAAGCCGTTAAAGTTGTCAATGCGGGAAATAAATCGATTATTGAGAAGAAACCTGTTGTTCTGGAGGACAAATAATGAAAGCAGCAAGACTCTATGGTGTTGAAGATATAAGAATTGAAGATATTGCGGTTCCTGAAATCGCTGAAGATGAAGTGTTGATCAAGGTAAAAGCCTCTTTTATCTGCGGTACGGATGTCCGTTTCTACAAAAACGGTTCCCCTTCGGATCAGCCCCTTGTGGCCGGTCATGAGATTGCCGGTGTTGTGGAAAAAGTGGGCAGCCGGGTCGGCGGATACAAGCCGGGTATGAGGGTCGGTGTGGCCCCCAATTACGGCTGCGGTGTCTGCGACCTGTGTACCAGCGGCAACAGTCATATGTGTAAAGAGTCCAAGGCCCTGGGTGTGACTGTGGACGGAGGATTTGCAGAGTACATGAGAGTGCCTGCCCCTGCGGTGGCACAGGGAAATATCACAGAACTGGAAGAGACCATCAGCTTTGAAGAGGCTGCTCTGGCCGAACCCCTCTCCTGTGTTTACAACGCCTATGAAAAAATCGGGATTTACCCGGGAGATCATGTTCTGGTTGTGGGTGCCGGCCCCATCGGTCTGATGCACCTGAGGGTGGCCTTTCTGGCGGGAGCCGCGAAGGTATATGTCACCGATCTGAGTGAAGAGCGTCTGGCTCTGGCCAAGGAACTTATCCCTGAAGTGATCACCATTCCCAGTGGCGAACTGGATGAGGCTGTTAAGAAATACACAGACGGCAGACTCATGGATCTGATCATCACCGCCGCCTCTGTCCCTGTTATTCAGGAGACTGCCTTCAAGTATGTGGGACTCAACGGACGGGTTATGTTCTTCGGCGGCCTTCCCAAGGGAAAATCTGTTGTGGGACTGGATACCAACGAGATCCACTACAAGCAGCTGACCGTTGCGGGAACCACCAGACAAAGCCTCAGACAGTACAGAACCTGTCTGAAACTGATTGCCTCCGGACGCCTTAAGGTGAGCGATCTGGTGACCGCCTCAGCCCCTCTGGATAAGATTAATGATATTATTGCCAATGTGGCAGCCGGTAAGGGACTGAAAAGCGTTATTACAATTTAACAGATACAGCTCCGGACTCAACTGGAGCGATGCCGCCGGAGATACCTGAAAGCCGGCGGTATTTTTTTAAAAAAGGAGATTGCGTTATGGGCTTTGAATTACTGCTCGGTATAGATATTGGAACACAGGGAGTCAAATCATCTCTGTTTGATCAGAACGGAAGCTGCCTGGGGACCTCCTTTGTCCCCTCCCGCCTGCATCAGCCGGAACCGGGGATTACCGAGGAAGACCCCGAGTTTCAGCTGGATTCGGTATGCCGCTCCATCAAGGAGTGTCTGAAGGATATTACCGAAGCCGACAGAAAAGCAGTCAAAGCTCTGGCCATAGACGGACAGATGGCCGGTGTGATCGGAGTAGGGGCAGACGGTATGGCCGTGACTCCCTATGATTCCTGGCTGGATACCCGCTGCGCTCCCTATATTAAAATCATGAAAGAGAAGGCAGAGGCTGAGATTATACGGAAAACCGGAAATCCACCCAGTTTCAACCACGGTCCCAAAATCCTCTGGTGGAAGCATGAGCGTCCTGATGTCTATGAAAAGATTGTCAGCTTTGTACAGCCCGCCGGATATGCGGCCATGCGTTTGTGCGGCCTTAAGGGGAGTGACGGGTTTATAGATAAAACCTACCTCCATTTCTCCGGATATGCGGATAACAAAAACGGCTGCTGGGATAAAGGCCTGGTCAGCTTTTTTGATGTGGATGCCGCCAAACTCCCTAAAATTGTGAACTCCACCGATATTATCGGCACCATGAGCCGGGAGATGGCCGTCCGCTGCGGACTCCCCCTTCCTGTGGCTGTTGCCGCCGGCTGCGGGGATACGGCCGCCTCTTTTCTCTCCTGCGGTGCTGTAGAACCGGGAATCTGTATTGATGTGGCCGGAACAGCCAGTGTTTTTGCCGCCACCACCGACAAATACTGTTTTGATTCAGAGACTCAGGTTATGGGATGCGGTGCCTCTGTGACCGAAGGCCTCTGGCACCCCTACGCCTATATCAACGGCGGGGGGATGAATGTTGAGTGGTTCCTGTCTGAGGTACTGGGACGGAACAAAGAGGATGCCGACAGGTTCCGGGATCTCGAGCCTGAAGGGCTGTCACCCCGTATGGATGATCCTCTGTTTATTCCCCATATGGCCGGACGGGTCAGCCCCAGCCAGCCTGATCTGAAAGGAACCTTTGCCGGACTCAGCTGGAGTCACACAAAGAAAGATATGTTTACAGCTGTAATGGAGGCGGTGGCTCTGGAGTACGGTGTGTATCGGAAGTCCCTGATGTCCATGCTCCCCGATGCACAGCTGACAGAAATGCGCATCACCGGAGGCGGAGAGAACAGCCGGATCTGGAAAGAGATGAAGTCTGCTGTTCTTCAGGTTCCCGTTGTCTCCATTGAACAGAAATACGGAGCCCCCATGGGAGCGGCTATTGTAGCCGGTGTGGCCTGCGGTGTGCTGAAATCCACAAAGGATGCTGCAGACAAGTGGATTTCCACCAAAGAATCCTGTTCCTGCGATGCCGGTCTCCATGACCATTACCGGAAGAGAACCGCCCGCTACGAATCTCTACTAAAAACTATGAATGACTACTATACCGAGGAGTCCTGAGTATGAAGAAAACCCTTTCTGCTGAAAAACAGGATGTAAGAGCTTATCATGATTATGAGGGAGCGGGGGTTTCTCTCTGGTGGCTGGGGCAGGCGGGGTTTCTGATCCGCTGCCGGGATATCAATATTCTGATCGATCCCTATCTGTCGGATGTGCTGGCGCAGAAATACAAAGGTAAGAAATTTCCCCATATCAGAATGATGGACACTCCCGTAGACATGGAGTCTCTGACAGATATCGATTACTGCATCAGCTCCCATGCCCATTCGGACCATATGGATCCCGGGCTTCTGCCTCTCCTTCAGGAGATCAGCCCGGGCTGCCGTTTTATCTGTCCTGATGCTGTGAGGGCGACAGCTCTGGAACGGGGCGTTCCCGGTGACAGGCTGATCGGCCTTAATGCCGGAAATACTCTGTCCCTGGGAACCGGTATGAGCCTCAGCGCCATACCGGCCGCCCATGAGCAGATTAAAACCGATGAACAGGGGCGTCACTTTTTTCTGGGCTATATTCTTGATCTGGACGGGTTTGAAATCTTTCATCCAGGAGACTGCCTCCCCTATGACGGTTTTGACAGCTGGCTGGAACCCCACAAGATCGATCTGGCTCTGCTCCCTGTTAACGGGCAGAAAGATGAGCTCAGTGAGCAGGGGATTGCGGGCAACTTCAATATGAAGCAGGCCTGTGCTATCATGAGGGATCATGGTATACAGTATATGATTCCCCAGCACTTCGGAATGTTTGACTTTAACACGGTCAGCAGAAAGCATATTGCAGATGAAGCTGAAGCTTCGGGATTGGCGAGCAGGATCTTTCCGGCAGAAACCGGAACAGTGTACCGTCTTTACAGGGATTAGGAATGGAAGCCGATAAGACACTCTTTGCAGAGGAACGGAAAAAGAAAATTGTAGACTACATAAATGAGAAGAGACGGGTGACTGTACCCGAGCTTTGTGATGCCTTTTCCGTGTCCGGCGCCACCATGCGGAATGACCTGAGAGATCTGGATGAGTCGGGCCTGATCACCAGAACCCATGGCGGAGCCATACGGAAGACCCGTACTGGACATGAACCTGTTATGGATCTCCGCTCCGACAAGAATACGGAAGCCAAAAGCAGGATTGCCGAAGCGGCCCTCCTGGAGATTGAAGACGGGGATACCATCATTCTGGATACGGGTACGACCGTGAAGGCTCTGGCCGCCATTCTCCACCGGAAAAAGAACCTGACCGTTGTGACCAACGACATCAAGGTGGCAGCCGATCTGGAAGCCTTCCCCTCCTGTGAGGTCCTGGTGATAGGGGGCCTGCTCCGCAAAGGTTTTCACTGTACCGTGGGCTACGGCATGTTCTCCAACATCGGATCTCTGTCCGTGGACAAAGCCTTTCTGGGAGCCAACTCCTTTTCCGCCCGGAAGGGGGCCAGTACCCCCGATCTCTCCCAGTCCGAGATCAAGCGGCAGATGATGGAGATTGCCGCCAAGGTGATTATCCTCTGTGATCACAGCAAGCTGGAAACCGACTCCTTTATGAACTTCGCCTCACCCTCCCAGGTGGATCTGCTGGTGACAGACCGGATTGAAGATGATCTGAGACGGATATACGAGGAGAAGGATATCTCGGTCAGAACGGCAGAATAAAGCCGCTGCCGGCTTTATAATTCCCTAATCCTCTGTTTTCATCTCAAGAACTGGCTTTTTTATGAAAAGAAGCAGTATAATGATATCTGATTCTAAATTGTTTTAGGCAGAAGTATGGCTAGTTTAAAAGATGTTGCCCGTCTGGCAGAAGTATCCGTTGCAACAGCATCCCTTGCTCTCAACGGCAAAAGTGTAAATGAGAAGACCCGGGAGAAGGTCCTGAAGTGCGCGGAAAAACTGGGCTATGTCCCCAACCGCGGCGGGCAGACCCTGATTACCGGTAAGAGCAACACCATTCTGATGGTGCTTCTCAACAACAGCAAGTACGCCGACCTTATGAAAGAGAGCACCTTTTTCTATAACTTTATGATCGGTGTTCTGGGTGAGGCTCAGAAACGGGATTACAACTTTCACCTGGAGGTGAAGACCTGGGATGACCCCGATCTGGAGAGCTTCTTCCGAACCCGGTGCCACGATAAATCGGCAGACGGTGTTATCGTCATGCCCCAGTATATTAAAAGCTACAGCTTTCTTCCCTATATGAAGAACTTTCCCCATGTGATACTCAATCCCTGTATTACCGATGAGTCAATGAATTATGTTATGGTGGAACATGAATACGGCGGTTCTGTTGTAGCCGAACTCCTTGTGGAGAAAGGGTTTAAAGATATTGCTGTGATCCACGGCCCTCAGGACCATTTTGATGCGAAGTCCAGGCATGACGGTTTTCTGAATACTCTGGCCAAACAGGGAATTACTCTCCCGGATCACAGACAGTACTACAGTGACTTTACCATCCAGAGCGGATATGACGGCGCCTCTCATATACTGGAAGGGAAGGAAGCTCCGGATGTCATATTCTGCTGTAATGACTTTGTTGCCGCAGGAGCCATGAAGTATGCCCGGGAGCATGGATTCTCCATTCCCGTCGACCTTTCGATCATAGGATACGACAATACAGACATTTCAAGAGCAGTCTATCCGGCTCTGACCACTGTGGATGCCAAACTGAGGGATGTCGGCCGGGCCATGGCGGCTCTTCTTTTCCGTCAGATTGAAGACGGGGAGACAGGAATCCATTCCTACATTCGTCCAAAGCTCCTTATACGAGAAACTTTATAACTTTTTCCTTGACAGCTCCCGAATACATGCTACCATTATCTAAAACGTTTTAGATGAAACTGAAACGATTTAGATTTGTACTGTATTTTATTCAAAGGAGTCTTGTCATGATGAAGATAGGAATTGACAGTTATTGTTTCCACCGCCTTTTCGGTGAAGTGTATGATGATCAGAAAGCCCCCTCAAAGAATATCACCCTTGAGTGGTTTATCAAGAGAGCTGCCGAACTCGGTGTAGACGGTGTCTCCCTTGAATCCTGTTTTGTTCCCAGTTTTGAAAAATCCTACTTAAGCGAAATCAAAGGGCTTCTTGATGAATACAAGCTGGACCGCGTCTGGGCCTGGGGACATCCCGATGGTCTGGAAGGGGGAGCCAATGAGGCTGCCTGGGACGATATGATGAAGAACATGGAATATGCCGAAGCCATCGGTGCCGATGTAATGAGAGTCTGCGGTTCCTCCCTTATGTTCCGGTTTGAAGATCATGAAAAACAGCTGGATATCCTGACCAGAATGTTTCAGAACGCCATGCCCGATGCGGAATCCAAGGGTATCAAAATCGCCGATGAAAACCATATCGACTACAACTCCGATGAAATGCTCCGCCTGATTCACCAGGTCAACTCTCCCAATTTCGGAATCAACTTTGACACCGGTAACTTTATGAGAGTACTGGATGATCCTGTTGAAGGTATGAAAAAACTGGCTCCCTATGTTTTCTCAACACATATAAAGGACCTGAAACCCCAGGCCAACTGCGGTGTGGGAAGCTGGCACTTCTTTGCCTGTACCCCTACAGGAGAAGGGCTTGTGGACAATATGGCGCTGGCAAAAATGCTGAAAGATGTTGACTACAAGGGGTTCCTGGCCATGGAAATCGACTACCTCCATGAGGACTACAGAAACGACTGGAATGACGATGATGAAAACAAAGCCGTTGCCCAGTCTGTAGATGAACTGAAAAGAATCGTCAAGGAAATCGGATAATGAAAAAGACACTGAATATAGCCATGATCGGCTACAAGTTTATGGGAAAGGCCCACAGCAATGCCTGGAAAAAAGCCCCCCTGTTTTTTGATATGGAACTGACTCCCGTACTGAAGGTTGTCTGCGGCCGTCATGCCGAGCCTCTGCAGGAATTTGCCGACCGATGGGGATGGGAAGAGATTGAAACCGACTGGCGCAAAGTCATTGAACGGGATGATGTGGATGTGGTGGATATTTCCGTTCCCCAGCATCTCCATTTTGAGATTGCCAAAGCCGCTGTGGAAGCCGGTAAGCATGTCTTTCTGGAAAAGCCTATGGCCATGGATTCCAAACAGGCTCAGGAACTGTATGAGATTGTTAAAAAATCCGATGTAACTCACTATGTAAACCACAATTACAGACGATGTCCCGCTGTCCGTCTGGCTAAAAAGATGATTGATGAAGGTAAAATCGGCCGCATCTTTCACTGGAGAGGCACCTACCTGCAGGACTGGATTGTTGATCCTGAGTTCCCCCTTACATGGCACCTGAAAAAAGAGACCGCCGGTATGGGACCCCAGGGCGACCTGAACTCCCACTCTGTGGATCTGGCCCGTTATCTGGTAGGAGACATCAGCTCCGTCAGCTGTATGACCACCAATTTTATCAAGGAAAGAACCCTTCCCGATGAAGTGGCTTCGGGTACCTTCAGCGGTAAATCCGCAGGAACAGCCAAAGGGGAAGTCACTGTTGAAGATGCCGCCTTTATGATCTGCAAGTTTGAAAACGGAGCCCTGGGTTCCTTTGAGACAAGCCGATTTGCTCCCGGCCGTAAGAACTACAACTACTTTGAGATCTACGGAAGCAAGGGCAGTCTGATTTTCGATCTGGAACGGATGAATGAACTGCAGTATTTCAACAGGGAAGATCCTGCCGGCGAACAGGGATTCAGAACTATTCTGGCTACTGAGGCCGGAGAGCATGATTACATTGCCAACTGGTGGCCCCCCGGACATATGATTGGGTACGAACATGAGTTTGTGCATGCTGTAGTGGACTTCTGTGAAGCTGTCAGAACAGGCAGTGAAATCCGTCCCAACTTCTATGACGGACTCAAAGAGATGCAGGTTCTGGAAGCCGGTCTTGAATCTGCTGAAAAAGGACAGGAAGTTTCCATTTAGGATTCTTCTGCAGGACAGGGCCGTCCTCTTCATACTGATCCATTCCGGACGGCCCTTTTAATATTAGAACAAACAAAAGGACAAGCACGTGAATACGAAAAATACGGGTGAAATTTCGATTCTGAATCGCCTGAAACGTGGTCCGGTCCCCATGGGGCTGTACGGAGCGCTGGGAATCATTATCCTGATCGCCATTTTCATCAATATGACTCTGGGGGTTAATTTTTTCAGCCCCGGCAACCTGCTGAATGTAGGGCGGAACTACTCCATGGTCGCCATCGCTGCCATGGGACAGACCTTTGTTATTATTTCCGGCGGTCTGGATCTTTCCGTAGGCTCGGTGATCTCCACCTCCAACGTGATTGCCGCCAGCTATATGACCAGCAATGCCCTGATTTTTCCGGTTGTGCTGTTGTGTCTGCTCATGGGAGCCGCAGTCGGTCTGTTTAACGGCTTTCTGGTAACAAAAAGAAAAGTTCCTCCCTTTATTGCCACTCTGGGAGTCTCCATAATCATAAACGGCCTCAGGCTGATCTGGACAAACGGCATGCCGAGAGGTTCTATTCCTGAAAATCTAAAACGTTTTAGCACGGGCAGCAGTCTGGGTATCTTTCCCAACCTCTTTCTGGTGTTCCTGGTACTGGCTGTACTTTACTCCATTATTCTGGGCCGTTCCGGGTATGGAAGACGTCTGTATGTCATCGGTAACAATCCACGGGTGGCCAGCCTCAGCGGAGTAAAAACTGATCTTGAAATCATCAAGGCCTATGTCATCTGTTCCACAGCCGCCGCCCTGGTGGGAATTCTGCTGGGGGGATACACCGGTCTTTCAGATAACTGGGTGGGCAGCGGATATGATCTGGATTCCATTGCCTATGCCGTTCTGGGAGGAGCCGCCATCGGCGGCGGATCAGGAACCATTGCCGGAACGGTCGTGGGCGGTTTCATCATGCTGATGATCACCAACCTGGTGCTTCTGGCCAGTCTTCCCCTGGAGAGTCAGCTGATTATCCGCGGACTGGTTATTATCACAGCTCTTTACCTGTCAAACAGGAAAAAATAACAGGGCTTTTAAAGCCCGCAGAAGGAGATTTTTATGAAAAAGAGAGTACTGAGTCTGATTATTCTTATGGTTCTGTCTGTAAGTGTCGCATTCGCAGCCGGACAGCAGGGCGCTGAAGTTCAGCCCAAGACTGAAGACATTGTTGTGGGATTCAGCTGTGCCGGTATGGGGAACTCATGGAGGATGTTTCTCAAAGCCAATTTTGATGCCACAGTGGCTGAGCATCCCGAGATTTCCAAGGTCTATTTTACCAATGCCGACGAGAAACCCGAAAAACAGGCTGCCGATATCAGCGACCTCCTCACCAAAGGTGTGGATCTTCTGATCATTCAGCCCTCCATCGGTGCCGCCATCGTGCCTGCCGTTGAGGAAGCCTATGCCACAGGAATCCCTGTTATTATTCTTGACGGAACTGTTCCCACCGACAACATCACCGCCTATGTGGGGCAGGATATGAAAAAACTGGGAGCCCACTATGCGGAAGCTCTTGTCGATATGATGGGAGAAACCGGTAAGATCGTAATGATGAGCGGAATCGCCGGTCAGATGTCTGTTGAACTGCGTCTGGAAGGCGCTCAGGAAGTATTTGCCAAATATCCCGGAATCGAGATTCTGGATACCCAGTATACTGGCTGGTCCATCCCTAAAGGGAAAGAGATTATGCAGAGTTTTCTCCAGGCCTATCCTCAGATTGACGGTATCTGGGCAGACTCCGGTCTGATGTCCTTCCCCGCTCTGGAAACCATGAAAGAAGCCGGACGTCCTCTGGTTCCCTCAACCGGAGACCATCTGAACGGTTATGCCAAGTTTCTGGTAGCCAATAACGTACCCGGTTATATTGAGCCCTATTCAACACTTCAGGCTGCCTGGGCACTGGAAGAAGGCCTTAAAGCCGTAAAGGGTGAAACCATTCCCAAGACCATCTACAAAGATCCCGAAACCTATGACTTTGAACGAATCAAAGAGTTTGTAGATATGGGAAAATCCGACTGGTGGTGGCTCGGTGACGATCAGATCCCCGCGGAATTCCTTCCCAAAATTGACTGACCCCGGACAGTCTGTCTGACAATTGATGAGTCCCGGCTGCGGCCGGGAACTCCTCCCGACCTGTATAGCAAAGAAAGTTTAAAGGATAGAAAAATGGCCCAACAGATGCCGTTGTTAGAGTTCAGAAAAATAACCAAGACCTTCCCCGGTGTTAAAGCTCTGAGTGATGTGGATATGAGTTTCCGCAAAGGCGAGGTTCATGCACTGGTAGGCGAGAACGGTGCCGGTAAATCCACGCTGATGAAGATCCTCTGCGGAGTGTATCAGCCTACAGCGGGAGAGGTCCATTTCAATGGTAAAGCCGTAGGAATTAAAAATCCCCATGAAGCCCAGCTGATGGGTATTTCCATCATTTTTCAGGAGTTCAGCCTGATCAATCATCTGGATGTTGTGTCCAATGTATTTCTGAACCGGGAACCTGTCGGTTTCGCCGGATTCAAAGACAAAGCCCTGGCCCGGAAAAAGACCCTTGAGATCTTTGAACGGATGGGCGTTGAAATGGATATCGACAGAAAGATATCCGAACTGAGTGTTGTAGAGCAGCAGCTTGTGGAAATTGCCAAAGCCCTCTCTGTAACGGCACAGGTTCTTATCATGGATGAGCCGTCGGCTCCTCTGACCGATAAGGAACTGACCAAACTGTTTGAAATTATCCGTTCCCTGAAAGAGCAGGGTGTAACGATTATCTATATCTCCCATATGCTGGAGGAAATCTTTGAGATTGCCGACCGGGTAACGGTTCTTAAAGACGGTGAAGTGACCCATACCGCCGATGTGGCGGATATGACCAAAGATCTTCTGGTTAAGAAGATGGTTGGCCGGGATATTGACGATATTTATCCTGAACCGGGCAGCCCTTCCTCCGATATCCTTCTGGATGTACAGAATCTGAGCAGCGGGGAGCGAATTTCCGATATCAGCTTTCAGCTGCGGAAAGGAGAAGTTCTGGGACTGGCCGGCATGGTCGGTTCAGGACGTTCCGAGCTTGTCAAAACTCTGATGGGAATTCATAAAAAGGACAGCGGCTCCCTTCAGTTCGATGGCAGATCCATCGAAAACGCCTCCATGAGTGAAGCCATAGCCAACGGTTTTTACTATATTCCTTCGGACAGAAAGAAAGAAGGGATTGTGGCTCCCATGAATATCCGGGAAAACACTACCATCGCCAGTCTGGGAGATTTCCTTAACAGAGGACTGATCAACCGGAAGAATGAAACTGTGGCTGCGGATGCGGAGAATAAAAAACTGAAAACCAAAACCTCCTCACTGGATGAGCAGATCCGCAATCTTTCAGGAGGCAATCAGCAGAAAGTCCTTCTGGCCCGTGCCCTTCTGACCAAACCGAAAGTCTTCTGCATTGTCGAACCCACAAGAGGAATCGATGTGGGAGCCAAGCATGAAATATATAAGATCCTGAGAGATCTCTGTGAAGCCGGATCTTCGGTCATCATGGTCTCTTCCGAACTTCCCGAGGTTATCGGCATGTCCAACCGCATTCTGGTTATGAACCAGGGGAAAACAGCAGGGCTTGTGGATCAGGCGGAAGGCCAGGCCACGGAAGAACAGATCCTCTCTCTGGCCGTAGGCCATGAATACAGCCTTCACGGAAAGGAGACTTCCTGATGAAAAACCTCAGCGTCAAAAATATTATCAACCCCAAAGAACTTGTTAAACCGGGTAAATTTGTCTGGCTCATCCTGATTGTGATGCTTATTGCCAGTTCTGTTTCATCCCCCATATTTCTGACCAGCCGGAATCTGAGGAACGTGTTTCTCATTCAGCCCATAGGTCTGGCCATTGCCACCATGGCTCAGTCGGTTGTTATGATTTCCGGTAATATCGATATGTCCATCGCTTCTGCGGTGTCTCTGATGACCACCATGGCTGCCGGACTGTTCCGGGATATCCCCGATATCAGTCCTTTTACCGTCAGTCTCCTGCTTCTGCTCACCGGTATAGCCATCGGAGCCCTGAACGGATTTATGGCAGTGATTCTGCGGATTCCCGCTTTTATGGCCACCCTGGCCACTTCGAGCCTGCTGCAGGGTGTCATCTTCTTTTATACCAAGAGACCCATCGGGGGCATTCCCAAAAGCTTCCGCTTTCTGGCGTCCTATAAAGTGGCGGGAATCCCGATCTGTTTCTTCTACTTTCTGATCATCTTTCTGGTCATGGCTGCCCTCCTGAACCGTCACCGTTTCGGCAACCATCTGTATGCCACCGGTTCGGACGACTATATTGCCGGAATCTCGGGTATCCCTGTCGTCAGGGTCAAGATGCAGGCTTACCTGCTGGGCGGAGCTCTTGTGGCCCTGGCCTCTATTTTTCTGTCCTCCAGAATGGGAGGCGGCGGACCGACCACAGGAGACGGTTATGAGCTGGATACCATTACCGCTGCGGTAATCGGAGGAATCTCTCTGGCCGGGGGAGAAGGGAAACTGATGGGAGCCATCGGCGGTGTCTTCATTCTGATGATCTTTTCCAACTTTATGAATCTGATGGATATCAACCCCTATATTCAGATGTTCCTGAAAGGAATGATTCTGATACTGGCGGTAGCCTTTTATGCGAAAAAAGATTCCGAGTAGTTCTTCTTACGGGACCTGCAAGGAAATGAACTGGAGATTAAAATGAAAGCAAGATTAGTACCCCTGTATTTTGAAGCTGAAAGAACCGAGCGTTTTTCCACCCAGCTGGCCCACTTGAAAAGGCTTCTGGGGGATGAGGCTGAATTCCTTCCCGAAACAGCCCTGGGTAAAACAATTCCCGAATGTGAGGCTGTTGTTTTTCCGGAAATACTGGGACAGGCCTATCGGTCTGTAGAGGCCATTCAGGGTATAAATGTTCCCATTCTGATCATTACATCAGAGTTTGCCACTGTTTCCATGTGGGACTGGGAAATCAGCAATTTTCTAAAAGGGAAGGGTGTCAGTACCATTGCGCCCTACAGCCTGGAGGAATCACTGACAGTCTGCCGTGTTCTGGGTACAAAGAGAAAAATGGCGGCCTCCAAATTCCTGATCTTTCAGGATAATCCGGGAGAGGGATTCCAGCCGGAAATCTTTAAGTCCTTCTACTGGTGGGAAAAAGAGAGTGATGACACCATTAAGGATAAATTCGGTACCACCATTGAAAGACGGAGTCTGAAGGCTCTTGGCGAAAAGGCAACCCGTTTTTCTGATGCCGATGCAGAAGCTCTCTGGAAGAGCTGGGACTACCCTCTGTCTGAAGGATTTGAGAAAATCCGGGGGCTGAATGCCGCCAAATTCTACATGGCTGTGAAAGAGGAACTGGATTCCGATGATATTATCGGGGTCGGTTCCAACTGCCTGAATGAGTCCCATTACTGTAATACCACTCCCTGTCTCACATGGGACCGTCTGCTGGAAGAGAAGGGGCTTATCTGGGCCTGCGAGGGAGATACCCAGTCACTGACCAGCAAGTATATGCTCTACAATTCCATCGGAGCCCCTCTGTTTATGACCAATATCTATCCCTTTATGATGGGGATGGCGGCTCTGAAGCATGAAAAGATCCCCTCCTTCCCTGAGATTGTGGATGATCCTGAAAATCACATCCTTCTGGGACACTGCGGCTATTTCGGTCTTCTTCCCCGGAAATTCAGCACTGATTTTACTGTTGTTCCCAAGCAGCTGGCCATTGTTGATGAGAATTCCCATATGTTCAACGCCCGGATGAAAACCGGCGATGTGACGGTGACCAAGATGAATATGGCCATGGATAAAATTATGTCCATCAAAGGAAATCTGCGGGGGTATGTGCAGTATGACGAGTCCTCTGATGTGAGGAACGGCGGAATCCTGCGTGTCCCTGACGGACGGCGTTTTATGGAGAATGTCTACTCCCATCATGTTCTGGTGATGGAAGGGGATCATACAAATACTCTGAATCTGATCGGACGGATTATGGATCTGGAGGTTGAGAAACTCTGATCCTGATCCCTTTCCTCCTGATAGATGAATCTGAAAGAATCTGAAGATTCTTGAGACCGCCCTTTGCGCTTGGGGCGGTCTCCTTTTATTTCTCCCTTCTACGGATTGTTTCTGTACTCCAGAGGGCTGACGCCGCACTCTTTTTTAAAGACACGGCTGAAGTAGTTCTGGTCGGGGTATCCTGTAAAGGCGGCAATCTCTTTGATCTCCATATCGGGATACTGCCTGAGGAGGCGTCTGGCCAGATCCATCCGCCTGTCAGTTATAAAACGGCTGGGGGTCATGCCGTACTCCTCTTTAAAGGTTCTGGAAAGGTAGGTGGAATTCACTTTCAGAGTTTCCGCCAGGTCGCTGACAGTGATATTCTCCCTGAACTGATCCTTGATAATCTCCGCCGTTTTCTGTGCCAGATTCCGGGCCGCATTGTCTTCGTAGAACTGAATACTCCTGTCTGTATTTTCATCCCTGATCTGTATTTTTTTTCTGATCGTATTGATCACAGTTTCCAGCTGCTCTTTATCCACAGGTTTCAGAAGATAATCCTCCACCCCCAGGCGCAGACTGGTCCGGGCATATTCAAATTCATTGTATCCGGAGATGACAACCAGGTGGACTTCAGGATACCGGCTGCGGACCTGCTCCAGCAGCTCCAGTCCATCCACTCCGGGCATGCGTATGTCTGTAAACAGAACCTGGGGATTCGTCTGTTTCATTAGATCCAGAGCTCCTCCGCCCCCCGAAGCCTCTCCGGCTAGAACAAAATCAGGGGCCAGTCGGGATATTTTCTGTATGAGGTTTCTTCGTATGGGGGGTTCGTCCTCTGCCAGGACATAGCGGATTTCTCTATTCATTCTCAATACCTCCCAGAGTTATTGCCGCTCCCCCTTCCTGCCTGTTATCCGCTTTGAACAGAAAATCTCTGCCGTAGAGCAGGGAGTAGCGGGCACAGATGTTGAACAGCCCCATCCCGTTGATCTGATTGTTGAGCTGCATTTGGGGATTGTGTATCCCTTCATGTATTTTCATCTTCAGACGGTTCAGTTTTTCTTCAGAGAATCCTGGACCGTTATCCCTTACTGTAACAGTCCATTTTCTGTCCTGCTTTCCGGCTGCGAGCTGGACATAACAGGTTTTTCCTTCGGACATCCCGTATTTTACGGCATTCTCCAGAAGGGGGATGACACTGTATTTGGGTATTTTCAGATCCATCAGTTCATCGGGTACCTCGTCTATGAACCGGACTGTATCACCAAAGCGGAAGGAAATGCATTTCATATAATGCCGGGCCATTTTAAGTTCCATGGAGAGGGGGACGGTTGGCTCCCGCAATGAGGAGGTATAGCGGAGAAGGCTGCTCAGATGACGGATCACATCCTGAATTTCCGAGTCCTTTCCTTCATCGGCCATCACATCAATAATACTCAGCATATTGAACAGAAAATGGGGGTCCATCTGTGACTGGAGCGCCAGCATCCGGGCATTCAGTTCCAGTGTTTTTTCCGCCACAAATAGATCCAGTTTCTCATCCATCTTACGGTTCATTTCGGCAAAACTGAGTTCCAGATCGTTCAGCTCCCGGATTCCGGTTTCATCCGGCAGGGCTGCGGAAACCGCTTCACTCCTCCACTGAAGCTGATTGAGCTTTCTGTTCAGATTGCTCAATGAGGAGCTGATCCCCCGGCTGAGCCGATGGGATATCAGGTAGCCCAGAAGGGCGATAAGCAGAACCAGAGGGATCAGGGTGATCTGAAGCCGGTACACCGGTGAAAGATAGCGGCTCTCACTGACAATTTTAATAATCCGCCAGGAGGCTTCTGTTGATAATCCCAGGCAGAGAACTTCCTTTTCTCCGGTCAGGCTGTTTTTTCTGTAGACAATGCTGTAAGGGTTTATTTCAGAGGAGATCACCGAATAACTGCTGCCCTGAGGAAGGGTCCGGGGATAAAGCTGCAGGTTCTGATTGTTGAAAACCTGAACATCTCCCTTCAGAACTTTCAGCTGATTAAAAAGGGTGTCTGTCTGCTGTTTCACCTCAATATAGGCCAGGGGTTGCCTGAACTCATCAAAGAGGATCTGATAGCGGGAAATATAATGTATGGATGAATCCATCCCGACCAGCTGCTCGCTCAGGAAGTCCCGCTCCGGAGGGGACCACCAGGATGTCTTATTTTCCAGCAGTAAATGCCTGAGACGGGGCTGCAGATGATCAGGAAGCTTCTGACTCAGATTGTACTGTCCGAAACAGATCATTTCATAATCGGGGAGGATGATGTTTACCTGGGGAATCTGTTTCAGGGGGCCTGCCATTTCATCCAGAATCCCCTGTATCCGTCTGGCTCCGTAGTAGAGTTCCTGGGAGCTGTGCACCGATTCCCTGACGGCAATGTAATCTTTTACCCCTTCTCTTAGGGTATTTGAATAAGCAAGATTCAAGGACACCCTTTTGATTTTTCTCAGTTCGCTGTCCAGCAGGTTGGACAGGACCCTGGTTGTGCTGATCAGGTTGTATTCTTCCCTCTGCTTCAGCAGCCTGGTTGTCATGGCCAGGAGTATGATGGAAAACAGCAGAGTACAGATGAACATGGGCAGAAATCCGTAAATAAAAAGAGACAAACGTATGCTGACGGCCCGGTTTTTACCGGCTGTTCTGTTCATAAGTTTATTGTAAAGGTCATTTTACAGGCAGGGTAGGAAAATATTTCCAAAAGTCGGATTTGTCCTGAACGCAGATCTTTTTTGTCCATATACAGATCTGAATTTCCGGATTTATGCTGATTTCATAATCACTTTATATTAGGTTTTTAAAGGAGAATGGAACATGAAAAAGACATTTCTGGTTTTATTGGTACTTCTGATCACAGGTACTGCCGTATTTGCCGCCGGAGAACAGGAGGCGGCTTCCAAAGAGGATGGCATAGTCATCGGCTGGAGCAATGCGGGCATGGGAGATTCCTGGAGACAGTTTCTCGAAAGCAATTTTCTGGCCGAGGTGGATGCTCATCCCGAGATCAGCAAATTCTACATCACCAATGCAGATGAGAAACCTGAAAAGCAGATCGCCGACATCAATGATCTGCTGGCCAAAGGCATTGACGGACTGATTGTATACCCCACTATGGGTGAGGTTCTCGGACCCGTCATTGAGTCCGCCTATGAAGAGGGAATCCCTGTTGTTGTCTTCGGCGGCAGCCTGGAAACCGCATCCTATACCAGCCTGGTCACTCAGGATCTTAAAGAGTTCGGAAGAGCCCAGGCCGAATGGCTTGCTGCAGAAATGGGTGAAAAAGGAAACATCATCATGCTCAGCGGTATTTCCGGAAACACAACTGCCGAAGAGCGTCTGGCCGGTGCCAAAGAGGAGTTTGCAAAGTACCCCGGAATCAAGATTCTGGATCACCAGTACTGCGATTGGTCTGCCGCCAAAACCAAAAACATCATGGAAGCCATGATTGCAGCCTTTCCCGAGATAAACGGGATCTGGGCCGACTCCGGTCTCATGTCACTACCCGCTCTGGAAGCTCTGCAGGAAGCCGGAAGACCTCTGGTTCCCACAACCGGCGATCAGCTGAACGGATATGCCAAATTCCTGGTGGAAAATGACGTTCCCGGATTTGTCTATCCCATGACAACCAAACTGTCCGCCGAATCAGTAAAGGTTCTTCTGGAAGCCATCAAGGGGAACGAAGTGGATAAAAAACACTATATCGATGTTCAGGGTATGGGTCCGGAAGACATTAAGAAGTTCGTCAGACCCGAACTGTCTGACTGGTGGTGGATCGGGGACGATCAGATTCCCGAAAAATTCCTTCCCGAAATCTGATCCTTCTGTCCCCTTTGTTCCGGGAAAGAGCGGAGCAGAGGGGTATGATATCTTTCCCGGAGGCTGGTCTTCCGGGTTTTTCCATTTCCCGGCGGACAGGCCGGAGGTCATTTATTCAAGGAAATGAACATGATGAGTAACGAAATATTCTTTAAACCCGTAACAATAGGCCGCAGGCAGGCGGTCAACTGCTTTGCCTATCAGCCTACTGAAACAAACAACTGCCATGAGTCCGGCAGCCCCGGTTCTGTGACTTTTGATGTCTACAGGGAAAGGGCCAAGGGAAAGCCCGGTCTGCTCTTTATCGAATCGGTGGATGTGAATACAGATTGTCAGGCCCGGTCCAACCGGATGGTTCTGAATGAATCCACCAAAGAGGGATTCAGGAAACTGGTTTCCGAGATAAAGAAAATCAGCCCCGAAACTCTGGTTCTGTTTCAGATGAGTCATGCCGGGAGGCTGAGTGACCCCGGCTTCCGGGAGCCTCTATTTGTTTATGCCCGTACTGACGGTGAAACCATAATGACAACAGAAGAGGTCAGAAAAGCGGCCGCAGATTTTGCTGCCGCCGCCCTGCTGGCAGATGAAATCGGCGCAGACGGTGTGGATCTGAAACAGGCTCACGGATTTCTGGCCGGGGATTTTCTCCATCCCGCCAATAACAGGAAGGATGAATACGGCGGCAGTTTCGAAAACAGAACCCGCTTCTTTTCAGAGGTTTTCAAGGCTGTCAAATCTTCCTGCAGCAGTAATTTTATTATTGGAACCAGAATTTCCCCTTACGAAGGTATTCCCGGGGGCTGTGGTTCAGCCGGAGCGGATTCTGTTATTGAAGATCTGACCGAGATGGAAGAGTATGTCAGAATCCTGGAAAAAATGGGCATCGACTTTATCAATGTTTCTGCCGGTTATGCCGCTGCCAATCTGGAGATCCTGTTGCCCACGGCTACCTTCCCTGAAGGAGTCTACCGGCATTTCAGCTGGACAAGACAGATCAAAAAGCAGATTTCCATTCCTGTGATCGGTTCAGGCTACAGCCATCCGGCAGACGGTAACAATTCTCTGACCGCATCTGATGTCTCTAAAAAAAGCACCCTCTATTTTGCCGGCAGGAATCTGGCAGAGGGGAATGTGGATTTTATCGGACTGGGGCGTCAGTGCATTGCAGATCCGCTGTTTGCCCTTAAGGTGAAAGAGGGACGGGAATCCGAAATAAACTGGTGTACCACCTGCAGCGGATGCGGCATGCAACTGGGGGGGAATGAGCAGGTCAGTTGTACGGTTTATAAAAACTGATCAGGCAGAATAAAGCCGCTGTATCACCGGATAAAAAAGGGTGCGTGGCTGGAGGTGAATATTGGGGGCGTTCTGTTTAGAATCTCCCTGATTTCCGGGCAGCCCTGTAAGTCCCGGGTCATAAACTCCCTGACCTCTCTCCGGCCGAAGCCCAGGGGATGTTCAAAGTCTCTGTACAGACTTAAGTCTCCTTTGTAGAAAGGACGGGAGGGAAGGGCCTCCAGTTCCCGGCTTCCCGCCGGCATACTGAATACAGCTGCATTGATAAAATCGATATGGTTTCTGTTTTCCAGCAGGAAATCCCTTGTTCTCAGGGCTTTGGATCTGTCTTCCGTACTGGTTCCGAACATCACATACACAAAAGTCCCAATACCCGTCTGTTTCAGGTTCTCAAGGATAATTCTGACATCATCCAGGCGAATTCCCTTCTGCAGGGCATTCAGGACATCCTGATCTCCCGATTCCAGTCCCAGGCAGAGCATCCGGCATCCTGAACGGGCCAGAGCGCCGCAGAATACAGGATCTTTCAGCTCTTTGAAGAATCGGCTGAAACTGTACCAGGGAGCCCCCGGGGGTGTGCTGATCAGGGCTTTCATAAGATCCAGACTGATTTCGCTGTCGCAGATATGGATCAGAGCCGGTTCATGACGGGCGGCCATCTCTGCCAGATTACGGCTGACCTGCCCGGCGGCCTCTTCTTTAAAGGGGTTATCCTCCCAGCGCTCATTGCAGAAGGTACAGCGTTTCCAGGAACAGCCGTAGGATGCTGAATAGGGGAGTATGGGGCCGGGAGCTATGTAGCTCAGGCTGTACAGATCCCCCGGATCAGGCAGACCGTTTCCCTTCCATTCCAGCCCTCTGAACCGGAGGATGCTCTGTTCTCCTGCTCCTTCCTGTACTTCGTGGGCAAGGTCATTCAGAAAACTGCAGTCATTGATTCCCCTCAGCCAGGAGGTGATGAGACTGCCCCCGAGCTGCACTCTCACTTGGGGCCATTTTTTTCGGATATACCCTGTAATGGCCATCCCTGTCAGGGCCTGACTGAGATATCCGACGGATACAGCCATATGGCTGAAACCTCTGCCGGACTGAAGCTCCGTCAGCCTCTTTTCAAACCAGGGAAAGAAGGGGGATTCTTCGGGATGATTCCAGGCATGGATCAGATCGTTCCGGTTTAAAGGAGATGCCCCGTTTATCTCAAAATCGGCCGCGGTGATTCTGTACGTCCCGGTATCCAGGGCGGATGAAACCATATAGTTCAGATCTCCAACCTGTTTTGTGTACCGGGCGGGAGATTCATAGGCGCTTTTCTCTGACCCGCCGCCTGTGAGACTGGATATGATCCGATTTCTGTTCTTTCTGACCCGTCGGGCTCTTTTATCCGTATCATCGTAGGGAGGCTGATTTCCCAGCCACTCAAAGGCTTCCACCGCACCATCGAGAATCACTGGCTCATCACCGGCGGCCCGGAGGGCTCCGGCCAGTTTCAGCAGGGCAACAGGAGGTTCACAGTTTCTGACGGCAGGGGGATGAATCAGGAGCATAGGCAATCAAGTATAGTCCCTGGGAGATGTCCCTGTCATCTACAGATCCATTTCGCCTTTGAGCTCCCGGCTTAAACGGCGCCATTCGGGAAGATGGGAATCCAGAACAGCCTTGAAGTTTCTGTTGTGGCTTGGTTCTATCAGATGGGCCAGTTCATGAACGATGACATACTCCAGAATTTCCGGCTTCATGGTTATCAGTTCCAGATTCAGCCATATTCTGCCGGCCCGGGTGTTGCAGGAGCCCCAGCGGGTGTTCATCTTTTTAATCCGCCACTCCGAGGGTTCCACCTTCATTTCGGCAGCCCATCCCAGAATCACAGGATCAATCTGTTTCTTCATCTCTTTTCTGTACCACAACTCCATACGCTTCTGCCGGTCCGACCGGGAGGCTCCGGATGGTTCACTCAGATGTATTTCATCTCCCCCGATTCTGATACCGGTCCTTTTAGCCGATTGTATGATGCGGAGAGTGTAGAGCTGTCCCCTGAACAGTATATCCTCGGCTTCCTCATAGCGTTGTCTGGCCAGAGGATGGATCGCCCGGATGGTCCGTTTCTGTTCTTCGATCCATCCCCAGCGGGAGAGGACAAACTGCTCGGCCTTTCTGTCACTGTACCAGTGGGGGACGGACAGCCTGATCTCTCCATGGGGAGGTATCAGTCTGAGACGCAGACTATTGATCATCTTCTTCTGTACTTTGACCGGGGAGCCCTGAATATGAAGGATTTTTTCTTCCACAAAGGAGAGTCGGTGCATGATTGTATTATACCTTTGAATTCCTGTTTTTAATTTATTTTTTATAAATTGCCGCCAGTTCCTGCAGCTCTTTTTCTATCTCATTCCTCAAAGAGAGCGGTTCAAGGAGTTCTGCATCCTTCCCGAAGGAGAGAACCCAGCTTTTGACATCCCTGCGGCCGGATGTTTTCATTTTCAGCAAAAGGGAACCGTCTTCACAAAGCTCAATTTTCTGTCCTGACTGCCATTCCCGTTCCCGGATATAAGGGGCTGCTCCACGTGTAAACCGGATCTTCACCCTTACCGGATCATCACAGGTCAGAGCCCAGGCATCCCGAAGCATGGTTTCCGGATCAAAATCCGGTTTCTCCCGGAAGGGGCGGTCTCCCACACGTACCGATTCAAAACGCTCCAGAGCCATGGTTCTCACAGTCCGGTCTTCCCGTCTGTACACAAAACAGTATATTCCGTAGTTCCATTCAAAGAAACAAAGAGGGGCGAATTCTCTCTCTTTAAGACTGCCCCCTTCCCGGAAGGACCGGTAGCTTCCCCGGCAGTATTTCTTTTCAAGAGCTCCCTGAAGAAGATTCTCATAAATACTTTCTTTTCCTTCCAGATGCTTATACTGTCCGGGAATATTGATGAAAATATCCTTGAACCTCTGCAGCTTATCAGCCCCCGAATTCTCCAGATAAAACTGCTCCAGCCTGTTTCTCAAAGCTCCGATGGTCTGCTTCATTCCCGATTCATACAAGGGAGTCTGCCGGGAGAGAATCTGGTACAGAATCATGATCTCGGCGGTATTCAGGGAAAGCCTGGGAACCCGTCCCGAGGGTCTGGCGCTGACATATTCAGCCATCAGACCCCAGTTCTTTGTCTTGCCGTCCCGGAATGTGTCCACCAGGGGATAACCCAGTTCTTCCATGGATTCAAAGAGTCTGTACACCGAGCGGCGGCTGATCTCCAGCTCTTTTTGAAGTTCCCCTATGCTGATGCCTCCGGGTCGGGAGAGGAGCTCAAAGGCTTTCATAAACTGAATCAGATTCTTTGCCGCTGCCATTTCTATTCCTGATTTTTTTTCTGGATATATGCCGCGATACGGCACATGTAGCCTCTATGATGAGTCAGAAACTTAAAAAAAACAAGTCCAAAAGGGCAGAGCAGATGTTCCGCAGCAGCGGAGCAGGGAGGCGGAAATGAGGAAAATTATGATTCTGGAAGAACAGGATTTTTACGGAGAGCCCGGAGACATGGAGTCCCTGAAGTCCGGAAAAGCAGACTGGGAGAAACAGGTGGACGATATCTTTCTGATTCAGCCCTACAACACCATCCAGTGTCTCAAGTCCCGGAAAGAGTACAAAGGGGGATGTTCTGTGGCCGATTTTGTTAAATATCTTCTTCCCTGAAAGTCCCCGTGTTGACAGCAGTTGCTCCAGACCGTACCATGAATACTCTTTAAACTGATTGCAAGGAAACAATACAATGAAAAAAATGATACCCCTGATGCTGGTGCTGCTTCTGTCCCTGATCTCCTGCGGTTCCGGGAAACTGGAAGAAGGCACTGTCGCCAGAGTTAATAAATCTGATATTCCCCAGAGTGAATTTGATGCGGAAATTGATGCGTTCAAGAAACAGTATGAGGCCCAGGGCCAGTTTCTTACGGAAGCCGATCTGAATATGGTGAAACCCCGTATCCTGGATTCACTGATTGTGAAGCAGCTCCTCCTTGATGAGGCTGCCTCTCTGGATATTACAGCCGATTCCCAGTCGGTTCAGGAGCAGATGGAGTCTTTCAAAGGGCAGTTCCCTTCGGAGGAGGATTTCATCCAGAGTCTGGAGGTAAACGGCTTTACAGAGGAATCTCTGACAAAAGAGCTGGAATGGCAGTCTGTTCTTCAGACACTCTTTGACCAGGAAGTAGCCGGAAAGATTTCTTCTTCCGATGAAGATGTCCGTAAATTCTATGATGACAACAAAGATGCCTACTTCACAACTCCCGAGTCTGTAAATGCCAGCCACATCCTGATTATGGTGGGAGATGAGCAGACTGAAGAACAGGCCCTGGTCAAGATTAAGGATGTTCAGCAGAAAATCGCCGGTGGAATGGATTTTGGTGATGCTGCGGCCACCTATTCAGAAGGTCCCACAAAAGACAGACGGGGAGACCTTGGGACCATTGCCAGGGGACAGACGGTTCCTCCCTTTGAGGAAGCGGCATTCAACCAGGAAGTGGGTGTTGTGGGTGAACCGGTTCTCTCCCAGTTCGGATATCATCTGATTCTGGTAACAGGAAAGAATGAAGCCTTTGCCACTCCCTTTGAGGATGTGAAGGATCTGATTAAGCAGCAGCTTGATCAGCAGGCGTATCAGGAAGGAACAATGACCTATATTGAGAATCTCAGAGCTGAAGCGGATATTGTTCTTCCCGAATGGGCCACCGCAGAACCGGAACAGGCGGTTCAGGCTCCTGTTCAGGGATAAGTACTGAAACACTTACCGGCTTTACCATGCAGCCTTAGGCTCGGTGAGCTTGCCGGTGTTCGGCTGCCGCTGCCGGAAAGAGATTCAGCGGTAGCTTTTAATGGTTGAGAACGCAATACTGACCTGTTTGTCCGGATGGTAGCGGGTCAGGTAGTTCTCCACCATCCCTTTATTAAGGTGTTTCTCCTTCAGCTTGGGACCGAAAAGAATGGATTCCAGTTTCATATTCAGACCGTTCATATCCATATCCAGGTAGGGGTAGAAGGCTCCGTAGTTATTAACCCGCCAGCAGGTCTTGTTTAACAGCTCTTCATTGTCATCATAACAGATAAGTCTGTATTCCGATTCTTCCGCATAGTCGTTGTCTTTAATAAAATAGCCCCACCTCTGATAATCCCGAAAATCGAATTTCTTCTGCAGCTCATCCTCTATTCTGGACCGTATCCGGTTCAGGGCTGCCGCAATGGCTTCACCGTAGAGAATCCTGCCGAAGCGGAGAACCCTGTCATCGCTGATTCCGCTCAGGTCCAGACCCAGACAGACTCCCGTGCCGTCGGCTCCGTATAAACGCCACTGATTCAGATTGTCGTAGCGGTCGGTGAGGGAGAAGATAAACCGCCTGGTTATATTGTGCAGCCTGACTTCATCCAGTTCCGGATCCAGCTGTTCCTTTAAAATGGTTTTCCGGCTGCTTATCTCTGTAATATCATTCAGTCCGGCAGGACTGGAAAAGCGGATTTTTCCGCTTTTGAGGATTTCCACCAGAGCCTGAAAGGATGTGTAGTGATAGAATGTGGGGGTTTTGTCTCTGATATGGATCAGCTCTTCAAAGATCCGCTGTTCCTGTTTGAGATAGAAGGTCTCACTCTGCAGATCCAGCTGTACCTCCAGAGAGAGGGTTTCCGGCAGTCCCGGATGTCCCATGCTTTCGAAGAGAGTCTGTAGTTCTCTCTGAAGAATTGCCTGCATATTCATTAAAGGTCCTCCGGGATATTACTTCTACTCCCATTTTAATGCTATTGTTGGAAAATCACAAAAACACAGTTATGAGGGATTATGGTTTTAGCAGGCAGATCACAGGATAATCTCAAATACAGAAAGATTTTTCTTCTCTGGGTTCCTCTGGCAGCCATGTGGCTGATGATGGGTATTGAGATGCCTCTGATCAACGGGGTAATCGCCCGTCTGGCTGATGCAAAGGCCAATCTGGCGGCATTCGGTATCACCCTGGCCATTGCTCTGATTGTGGAGGCTCCCGTCATTCAGCTCCTGGCGGCAGGGACGGCTCTGGCAGATTCGAAAAAGAACTACAACAGACTTCTCCATTTTACTCATATTCTGGCCGCGGGGCTGACCCTCTTTCATCTGGTGCTGGGACTGTCGCCTCTCTATTCCCTTCTTCTCAGGTCTGTGCTGAAGGTACCGGAACAGATTATAGAAATCAGCCGTCTGTCTTTTCTGTGGATGTTCCCCTGGTCGGCGGCAGTGGCCTACAGGCGTTTCTGGCAGGGTGTTCTGATCCGATATGAGAAAACCACAGTGGTTCCTGTGATCATGGTCGTCCGGATTCTCTTTTCGGGTGTTGTACTGGCCGCCGGATTTTCGGTGCTGAATATAAGCGGAGCGGAAGTGGGAGGACTGGCTCTTTCCCTGGGCGTTACGGCAGGAGCTGTGAGCAGTTTTCTCTTTGCCCGGCCCCTTGTCAGAAATCTGGAAGATGATGATTCTGTGCCCGTCCTCAGCTGGAAGGAGCTGGGTATCTTCTACTATCCTCTGGCTCTGACCAGCTATATGACTTTTATGGTCCGCCCGGTACTCACCTACGGAATCGCCCGGGCTCTGTATCCTCTGGAGTCCCTGGCTGTCTGGCCGGTGGTCTCGAATGTGCTTTTTCTTTTCCGTTCAACCGCAATGGCCTATCAGGAAGTTACGGTGTCTTTATTGAAGGATGATATGGGGCACTATCATCTGTCCCGGTTTGCCCTTATTCTGGGAGGAATTCTGAGTGCAGTTCTGCTTATTCTGGCTGCGACTCCCCTGGGCACTCTGGTGTACCGTTCAGGGTCGGGACTGGAAAACGACCTTCTTCCCTTTACTGTGATACCCACCTGGATTGTTGTGGCTGTACCGTTTATCACCGCCATGATTTCCTGGTACAGAGGCTTGCTGATCCACAAACATCAGACCCGGATTATCGCGGGAGCTGTCTTTATCAACTCAGTGTCTTTGATTGTGATTGCTTTGGGAGGCCCTCTCTTTTTTGAGCTTCCCGGGGGGATTTTTGCAGCACTGGCCTATACGGGATCTCTGGCTGTGGAGCTTGTTTTTCTTCAAAGGAAAGCTCATTCGGGATCTGAAATTCTTGCATCCTGACAGAAAAGGACTGTTGCCAGTATCTTGGTTAAAGGATAAAATATTATCGAAAGCGAAGGTCTGATATTGTTAATACAAACCTCCGTTTTTTGTATGCTTAATCCTTCTGTCTCTCCTGCCTGTCAGTGAGGACAGGAGGATTTTATTTCAGTAGCTGCCGTACTCTTTTACGGTCTCCCACATGGCCATCATATTTTCGAAGGGGACACCCCACTGGAGGGAGTGAACCTGGGCAAAAACGAATCCTCCGCCGGGCATCAGAATATCCAGCTGCCGTCTGGTTTCATCCTTTACTTCCTGCACCGTTCCCATGGGCATGATTTTCTGGGTTTCCATTCCCCCGCCCCAGAAGGTCAGGTCTTTACCGAACTCTTTTTTCAGGGTGGCCGGATCCATATCCTCGGCTGTGTACTGAATGGGATTGAGGATCTCCACACCGGCATCAATCAGATCGGGGATCACTTTACGGATACTGCCGCAGGAGTGCATCATCATTTTCACATGGGGGGCTTTCTTCTTAATGGAGTTCACCAGTTTCGTGAGTCTCGGTTTGATCTTGTCCTGATACATTTCCGGGGAAAGGAGCAGATTGATCTGGGTTCCCAGGTCATCCAGTTCTTTGACAATGTCAATTCTGTCTCCGAAGCGTTCCAGAACTTCATCCCAGAAATTCATTTTCAGATCCAGAATCTTATCCAGCATGTAGTCGGCTTTCTTCTCTCCCAGAGCCATGGCGATCAGAAACTGGTCGTACCCCATCATCTGATTGCACATTTGAAAGATTCCGTTTCCCCAGCAGTTGTCAAATACAATCGGGAATTCCCCATCCGCCGAAAGAGTATCAATCCTCTCGCTGAGTCCTGCAAAACGGCTGGGCTCACGGGGATCGGGAAAGGGGTAATTTTCAATATCCTCCAGTTCCATTTCCGCCAGGGGATGTTTGAACATATCAAAATAGAGACCGTCTTCATCCGACTTGCGCCAGGAGATACCGAACTCGTCTGTAAACTGGGTATATTCACCCTTCTTTTCATATCTGATTTCAAAGTTGGCGGGAGGAACAGGCTGGACACCCCTCACATCGGCACCGATTTTCTCCTGAATCTCCTGATCCACATCGGCAAACTGGGCGGTCAGAAGTTTGATGCCGGCTTCCTTGTCTGTCAGGATATGCAGCTTCTCTTTCAGCATGGCATAGGCTTTCAGGTGGATGGTTGTTTCCATTGTGGCACCGAAGTCAAGAGGAACTCTGTCCGGTTCTGTATGGGCTATGGTTGTGAGTACTCTCTCTCTGGATGTCATGATTTTCCTCCCCGAAAATGGTCAGATTATTATAAACCCTTATTCATTGCAGAGGATGTCCGAAAAAGGACAGTTGATATGGATAAATGACATATTTACAGATGAACCTTTCTCAATTAGAATTCAGGACTCATGGATGAACGTATTGTAGACGACGGATTTGAAGAGGGGGACTCCTCCTCCTGTCTTGAGGTGAACAAGCATTTTTATAACCCGGTGGATGAAGATCAATATGATGACTTTATCATTGTCTGGGGAAATTATAACAAATGTACCACCGATTATCAGATCAGCAGATCCGATTATCCCTATTATGTACTGGAATACATTATTGACGGTTCGGGAAAGTTCCGGCTGGAAAATGAAGAGTGGAATCTGCTGCCGGGAATGGTCTTCGGTTTTCCTCCCCATACACCCCATTCCTACTGGGTGGATGAGGACTCCAACCTGGAGAAGATCAGCATCATTTTTCTCTGTCATCCCGAAACCGAACTGGGCGGCCATATTACAAAGATTACCGCCGGAGCGACCTTTGTTCAGGAGCCGGCCCGAATCTACGGGGTGTTCCGGAATATTCTGGAGGAGGGGATGAGCAGCTCTCCCTATTCCAGAGAAATTATGGACAATCTCTTCCGGGCACTGGTGTATATGGTGTACCAGAACCGTTCCATCAATAAGCCCTACAATCACTCCTACAGCTCCTTTGTCCGCTGCCGGGAGTATATGGAGAACAATGTAAACAGCATGATTCAGGTTTCGGAAATTGCTCTGCGCTGTAATATTGACAGTTCCTATATGAGCCGTCTCTTCAAGAAGTACATGGACTGCACTCCCAATCAGTATCTGAAGAAAATTCTGGTGGAGAAATCCATTGAGCTGCTGTCCCGGTCCGATCTGCCGGTAAAGGAGATTGCCCGGGAGCTGGGATTTTCCAATCAATACCATTTTTCATCCTTCTTCAAGAAGAATGTCCATATCTCTCCCACAGGATTCAGAAACAGCGGAAAATAGATTCCGCGGCTCTGATGCAGAAACCCGCCGCCGGGCCCCGCAATGATATGCCCCGGGGGAATGAGGCATTATTCCTGTTCCCCGTGCTCCGGCCAGTATCTGTAGGTACTCAACCCGTATTTTTTTACCCGTTCCTGACTTTCCGCCAGATACTTCAGGCTCTGTTTTTTGGCAGCTTCCTGATCTCCCACCAGCAGTTTGTAACGGTTGCTGCTCAAAACAGTTCCCGTCCTGTCAGTGATTTCAATGGCAATATCAAAAGTACCGTTGCTGTCTTCAGGCAGCTGCCATTTCATATCTGCAATTTTCTGTGAACTGTCTCCGGCAATTGTCAGTGAGCTTCTCTGCCCTTCTGACTGAACCTTTCCGTTATACAGAATGTTCCAGGAACAGACCGCTTCTTCATAGTCTCTGTGATAGTCGTTGACGATCCAGACCTCAGAGCTGAACAGCTCTCCCGGCTTCCAGCGGCGGCGGTCAAATTGAATACTGGGCAGCAGGGGCTGATAGGACTGCCGGACAAAGTCAAAGGATTCCTTTTTCACGCCGTAGTAATCCAGAAGCCCCCACTTGATATCGGGCCAGTGGGTAATAAAGTGACACAGAGCCACTCCGCTCATTTTCGGCTTCCGGCGCCGGTAGGTCTCCAGGGCAAACTGCAGAACCGTTCCCTGGGCAATCTGGGTGGCTTCCACAAATTCCTCCAGTGAACCCATTCTGTAATCATCAAAGACTTCAAAGTTCAGATTCTTCAGAATATCCAGATCGGCCCAGTGGTATCCCCAGCTCAGTCCCATGGGCCAGAGCTCGTCTTCGGGGATGAATTTTTTCAAGCTTTCCACATTGGGGGCCGAGGCGGCTGTAAGTTCGGGGATGATGGCGCAGTCCAGAGCCGGATAGTACTCTTCCATAAACTCCTTTCCCCCCTGATAGTAATGCTCGTTGGCGTGGATGGATTCTTTCGGTTTAAATCCCATTTTTACAGCCGAGGGCGAGCTGAGAGGGGAGGCCGGAGCATAGGGAACCGCCGTCAGTTCACCCACTGCGTCTCCGATAATATTCATCAGCTCCTTGTTGCCGCTGGTCTCATGGGCGCCTGAGAAGAAAACCTCTTCTCCCCCCATCCAGAAAATCTGGGAGGGATGATTCCGCCGTTCCTTTACAGTTGCCCGGCACTCATGAAGCACTCCCTCCACAAAATCCGGCTCCAGAGAATAGGCCTGTGTGGCCAGGGTGAAATTGGTCCATACGGTGATACCCAGTTCATCACAGATTCTGTAGAAATCGGGAATTTCCGGGGGATGCCAACCGAAGATCCTCAGGTTGTTTATATTACACTCTTTGACCAGAGCCAGCCGGTCTTCATACTTTTTCAGGGAATTCCTGCCGTAGAGGAAGGAGGGCTGGCCGCCCCAGCAGGCGGATCTGAGGAAATGTCTGTTTCCATTGATCATAAAGGTCCAGGGGTACTCGTTTTCTTCGGGAGTGAAGCCGGGATTCATTTCCATTTTCACTTCCCTGATGCCTACAACCTCCTCTGTCCGGTCGGCAGCCGTTCCCTTTACAGTCAGTTCGGTGGTCATACGGTAGAGATTCTGATCTCCCATATCCCAGGGCCACCAGAGTTCCGGTGAGGCGATCTCTGATGCGGCTTTCAGGCGGTTGAGACCGGGTTTCAGTTTACTCTTCACACTGATTTCCGTTCTACTGTCCCCTGTAAAGTTATGGGGGGTGAAGAGAGTTCTCAGCTCCGCCTCCTGTTCACAGCCGCTGTTGTTTTCAATTTCGTAGACCAGGCGGACTGCCGCTGAGGAATCCTGAACTGTAAAGTCACTCTGTACATGGCAGATCCGGACGGCATCATTGACCACCAGTTTTACATCCCGCCAGATGCCGAAGGGAACCAGACCGGTAAAATAGTCTCCCGAAAAGTTCACTTTCTTGCCGCCGCAGTTCCGGTAGTTCTTGGGGGGAGGGTTCAGTTTGATCATGATGATATTGGCTCCGCCCCGCCAGTCTTCAAAGCTGACCAGGGAGGAGATATCAAACTCAAAGGAGGAGAACATGCCTTCGTGTCCCCCCAGCTTTGTTCCGTTCAACCAGATTTCACAGCTGTAGTCCACGCCCTCAAAGACAAGACGGATCTGCTTTCCTTTATAGGCTTCATCCATATTGAAACGGCGGGTATACCACCACTCCTTATCCTGAACCCACTTGCATCTGTGCATATTACGGCCGAAGTAGGGATCGTCCATCTCTCCCGCCTTATGCAGATCTGTATATACGTCACCGGGAACGCTGGCATGGTTCCAGCTGAAGGTGGTTCCCTGATATTCGGCAGGAACCAGGTGGAATTCTTCTCCTTCTCCCTGGCCGGGCCTCATACCCTCCATCTGCCAGTCATTGCCGCTTAACAGAATTGTTTTTAAAGCCATTGTTACATCCTTTTTTGTCTTATTCCCCCGTAAAACGGGGTTCTCTTTTTTCACTGAAGGCTCTCATGCCCTCTTTGCTGTCTTCTGTGGTCATGCTGAAGACCGCCAGATCTTTTTCATACTGCAGACCCATATCCAGTCCCATATTCATGGAGGCATTCAGATCCTGTTTGGCCAGCTGTGCTGCAACCGGCGAGAAGGTTCCAATCCGGTCGGCCATCTCCTGAACATAGTCCTCAATCTCCTCATCGGGTACTACGGCATTGATGAAACCGAATTGCAGAGCTTCTTCAGCTTCGATCATACGGGCTGTGAAGATCAGCTCTGCCGCCTTGTGATAACCTATATTCCGGCTCAATATCTGAATCAGGCCGCTGCCGGGAATCCAGCCGTTTTTTATTTCAGACACGGCAAATCGGGCCGAGGGAGCGGCTATACGGATATCGCTGGCAAGGACCATTTCAAATCCCCCGCCCAGAGCGTACCCCCTGACAAGTGAAATCAGAGGCTTCCGGATGGAGCGCAGGGCGTCACAGTAATCGGTTCTGTTCCTCAGCTCAAAAGGGGAACCATACTGATCGAACATCTTGAGGTCACTCCCTGTTGAAAAGCTTCTGTCACCCTCTCCTGTAATGATAACGGCTTTGATCTCCTTATCTCGGTTGATTTCATCTGCATAAGCCTGCAGCTGCTCTCCCATGGCTTTGGTAATAGAGTTCATCTTTTGCGGTCTGTTAATGATAAGGGTGCAGGTACTGTTTTTTCTGGTGAATCTGATGTCTCCGTCCATTTGTTACTCTCCTTCAATCGGAATCCGGCACAGCCGGGGCAGCAGGGCATTCAGTTTCTCAACCAGTGCCCGGTACTGTCCGCGCCCTTTGAGAATCTCTTCTCTGATCATTTCGCCGGCCTGTGCCTGAAAATCTATATAACCGTCAAACCGGGGGCGCATGGAACCGCAGTCCAGTGTCTGCAGGGTCTGAGAGAAGAAGCCGTTGCATTCTCTGTTTACCTTCTCATCCATCCAGGATGCTCTGTGCCCCGGCTGCCCGTCATTCTCAAAGAAATGGGTCTTCTGGAAATCCGCAGCTGTTGTCATGGACAAAAAGGATGCGGCCAGTTCAGTGTGTTTACAGCCAGAGGATATGGAGAGACCCACCCCCCCGATCATACTGCCTTCCGGTTGTCCCGTATCCGAGGGGATGTTTCCGAAGAGGACTGTGTGATCCAGGTAGCCGTCTCTGGCGTAGTTGGAATAGCCGTAGCAGAGGGGGGTGTAGGCTATTTCGCTCCGCTCTCCCATCCTGTCCAGAATATTGATGGGGTCCCAGTAGAAGGAGTCCTGATGGGATGCCGCCAGTATTCTCTGAAGCAGCTCCAGTACTTTGACTCCCGTCTCAATATTCAGTTCGGAGCCGTCACTCCAGAAGGGTTCTGTTCCCATCTGGGAACAGAGGGTGAAAAAGCTGGAATAGGCATGAACCGGCACAAAGGGGATGGCCGGAACAACTGATGATGGCAGGGATTCTGCCAGACTGAAAAAATCCTTCCAGGTCACAGGCAGAATATGGTCTCCCATCAGGTCTTTCCGGTAGGCACAGACCTGGGCGGCTGCATCAGCAGGAAGGGCATACTGTTTCCCCTCCCATGTGTAACTGGCAAAGCTCTGTCCCACACTGTTTTTTTTCTGATCCGCCAGGAATTCCGGGTCCAGAAGACTGTCCAGAGGCAGGAGAAGGTTCTGCGCATAGGCTGTACCGATATGGGGATGGTCAATCATTATAAAATCGTATTTGTCTGCCAGCTCTTCCAGAGGGAACAGTTCAAAATCAGACAGGGACCGCGCATCCCAGGAGATTTCCGCTTCCGGATGTTCTTTTTTGAACAGTTCCGAGGCTGCCAGCAGGGGTTTAATCCCTCTGTCATGGGACCATGTCATTCCTTTCAGTTGTATCATCTTTCCCTCCCCCTAAAGACCGAACTCTTTATTGATGGCGTCTGTGTCTTCTCCCAGCACAGGAGCGCCTTTGGAGCAGAACAGCTTGTCCCCGTCAATCCGGACGGGGGTTCTGGTGGTTTTCAGGGTCGTCCCGTTTTTCCGTTTAATCTCCTGAATCATATCCGCCCTGCTCAGGCCTTCATCCTCCAGGAGTTCCCTGGTTGTATTGACCCGGGCGCACCAGTAGTCCGCCGGTTCCAGTACGGCCAGCCACTCCTCTGTGGTTCTGCCCGGCATATGTTCCGCCAGGGTCTGTTTGATTTCATCCCGTTTGTCGAACCACTCATCCGGATCGCTGTAACGTTTCAGTCCTTCGCATTCCAGTAGATCCGCCAGAACCTGAAGGGGACCCATGGAGAGGGCAATAAAGGAGTCCTTTGTCTTGTATATGCCATAGGGGGCACCCAGAAAATTATGGGCATTGTTCACTTTGGAGCGTTCAGACATCTTCTCTCCGTTATTGAGGTAGGTTGTAAGAACCTCAAACTGAAAGTCGATGGCCGATTCAATAAGACTGAGCTCTACCCGGGCTCCCTCCCCGGTTCTGCTCCGTCTGATCAGAGATGCCAGAATGGCCTGAACCGCATTGGCTGTGGTGAACTGATCCACCACCGCCAGACCCACAGGGACGGGAGCCTGGTCCGCATTGCCGTTGAGCCAGGGAATACCGCTGAGACTCTGCACCAGCAGATCCTGTCCGGGTTTTCCCTTCAAAGGTCCTTCGGCACCATAACCTGTTACGGATGTATAAATGATGCCCGGGTTGAGTTTTTTGACTTCCTCATACCCCAGTCCTATCTTTTCCATAATGCCGGGGCGGAAGTTTTCTATCATCACATCCGCCTTTTTTATCAGTTCCTTCACCTTGCGCAGATCATCCGTATCCTTCAGGTTGGCAGCATAGCTCTCCTTGTTTCTGTTCATGGAGTGGAACACCGAACTGTCCCCGTCAATGAGCAGGTTGGAAAGGATCAGCCGTCTGCTGTTATCTCCTGAACCCGGCCTTTCTATCTTTATGACACGAGCTCCGAAATCGGCCAGTTTTACTGCTGTCCAGGGACCGGCCAGATACTGGCTGAAGTCCAGAACCAGAATGTCGTCAAGTAATTTCATATATGTGAACCTCCCGTGATTCATCCGATTAAATACTTTGTTTATATAAGCTTAAAACTATGATTTAACTCTGGTACAGAGACGGAACTTGCAAATTTTTGCACTTTTTTATCCTCTTCAAAAACTGTTCAGTTTTGTGTATCTCCAGAACATTTTTAGACATGTGAAGATGAAAAAAACGGGTTGATAATAAGTGATTGAAAACTTTTATTGGAGGATTATATGTTGTTTAAAAAAGGAAAACTGATACTGATTCTCTTTCCGGGACTGGTCACCTTTCTGCCTAATCTGTTTCTTTAATTCCCGGCCGGGCGCTGTCCCGGCCTGGATTATTTCCCGCTCCGGCTTAGAACCGGTTTCAGAAGTTCGGTGTCGAAGGGCTTCATCTCATGGCCTCCCGGCTGGGGCGGACCGGGAAGACCGAGTTTTTCAACAATCTCCGGATCGCCGTAATAAGCCTCATACACCAGAGCCACCAGCCGGGCAAATGCCGGGGGATTCTCCGATTCCACCTCCCGGAGTGCCTTTTCAGTCAGATGCTCTGTGCCGGAGATCTTCAATAGCAGGAGGCCAAGCTCTTCTGTGTCATCCGGGGTCTCCAGAATATTCCTGAGGAATCCGGTAGCCCTGCTGCCCGAAGCCGGCGGTTCTCCCGACTCCCCTGCGGGAATGATGATGTCCATGATCATATCCAAGATCTGTTCTATCTGCTGTCTCTCAATGTTTTTCATTTCAGAATATTCCTTCTGTTGCGGTCGATATGATCGGCAATCCTGAGGGCCAGAGCCTGAATGGTGGATGTGGGGTTAGCCGCCCCTCCTGTGACAAAGATGCTTCCATCTATGATAAACAGATTGGATATATCATGGGACTGTCCCCACTGGCTGACCACAGATGTTTCCCGATTCAGCCCCATACGGGCGGTTCCTATCAGATGAAAGACTTCTCTGATCCGGGGATTGATCAGAACCTCTTCGGCACCTGCCGCCTTCATAAGCTCTACCGCTCTCTCTACGCCGAAGTCCAGCATTTTTTTCGTATTCTCACTGTAGCGGTAAATCAGCTTCGGAGCGGGTATACCGTTGGAATCTGTCAGATCAGAATCCAGAACAACTCTGTTTTCCTGCTCCGGTAGATCATCCACCAGAATCAGAAGAGTTGCCTGTTTGCCGATTCTTCTGCTGAACTCCCTGTGGTGATCCCTTCCCCAGGGGACAGGTTTGCCCACCACTCCGCCCAGGGCCGTGTCCAGTCTCCCTGCTCCAGGCAGGTGATCTTATTATCCTTTGTCGCAGAGTTTCCAGGCAAAGGCGGCGGCCGAGGCACCGGCGCCGATAATCAGTATGTCGGATTTGTGAGATTCAGGCATAGGGATGATCCTCCATCCCTATAATTTTAGTACAGGTCTTTCTCCGGCATTGTTTCGGGGGATTTCAAATATTAGTGTTTCTGCATCAATTTTTTGTGATTTTATACTTCTGCTGGAATCCTCTTTAGAATTACCATTTTCCGTATTAAGATGGTCTATTTTAGTCAGTAGTACACTTCTCAATTGCAAAGACCTATTTGACAGCCTGCATCTACAGAGTGTAAATCCCGTAAACCAAGTGCAAAAATTTCCATTTAATTTACAACAATATCCATTTGTTTTCTAATGTTTTCGAAAGTATGATAAAAACTGCCTTAAAAGAAAGAAAAGGAAAACAAGGAGTGTTGTAATGAAAGAAAAAGTAACTTTGTTGTTGTTGGTTGTCAGTTTACTTTCCGGTAATCTCATATGGGCTTCCGGAGGAGCAGAAGAGGCTTCAGATTCTGTTACAGAACTAACCTGGTGGAATTTGTCCAGCAGGAAAGAGCTGACTGAAAGAGTTGTTGCAGATTTTAATGCTGCACATCCTGATATTCAGATCAACGCAGTTTTAAACTCCACTGATGATCATAAAAACCAGTTGATGGTAGCTGCCTCTTCCGGTTCTCTTCCTGATATGTGGTTCAACTGGGGTGGAACACTCGGTTCCTTCTATCCTGAAAACGGCCTTTCCTATGATCTGTCTGATTATGCGAAAGAGAATAACTGGAGTCAGAAGTATGATGAATCTGCTTTAAGTCTTGCAACTCTTGAAGGTCAGCTGGCAGGTGTTCCCACAAGTATTGCCATGATCGGAATGTTCTACAGAAAAGATATATTTGAGGAATGCGGCGTTACAGCTCCCGAAACATTTGAAGAGTTTGAAACAGTTCTGGCTACGTTAAAATCTAAAGGTTATACCCCTCTGATTCTCTGCGGTAAGGGCGGTTGGCATCTGATGCGTTTCGTGGAGGCGCTGATAGAGATGTACGGTGGTTCCGCCGAACATGACAGACTGGCTGCTCTTGACAGTTCATGGAATTCTGAACCTGTTATCAAGGCTTTCGCCAAGTTCAAGGAATATGTGGATCTGGGTTATCTGCCTGAAGGTTTTGTAACCCTTGGCGGCAGTGATGCAAAATCACTGCTCTACGCAGGGGACGGGGTTATTGATATTGAAGGTCCCTGGATGGAGTCAAATATATACAATGATGAACAGGATCCCGATCTTTACGGCTATTTCAAACTGCCCTTGAGCCCGAAAGGCAACAGAATGTCAGGATTTGTTGAGATGCTTCAGCTGAATGCCAATCTGAGTGACAGGGAACTGGAGGCGGCCATTACTTTTATTGAATGGTTCTACTCGCCTGAAAGTATCAATACCTATGGAGCCTTAATTAAACAGCCTGTTCCCAGAAAAGATAACAGTATACCCGAAAGACTGGTTATGACTTCAATGATGATTGATGATTTGAATACCTACGGCAGTTATACAATCTCGGATCAGGGATTACCTCAGGAAATCGCAGGAAAACTATTTGAAGCCCAGGACTCTGTCGGTGTGGGAATCATGACTCCTGAAGAAGCGGCTGCATTCATGCAGAAGGAAATTGAAGCATATAAAGCATCAAAATAACAAAACACTAAAATCTGATCAGGCAGGGGAATCTCTGCCTGATCAGCACTGGGAGAGGTGTAGCTTGCATTCAAAAAAAAATCTGTCCGGATATATCTTCATTATCCCTGCAGCCCTGATTTACTTTACAGTTATTGTTCTGCCTGCTGTATATTCCTTTTATCTGAGTTTTTTTAAATGGAATGGTATAGGTCCCAACAGGAAATTTGTCGGTCTGAACAATTACTATCATATCCTATTTGAGGATGTGATTTTTGAAAGGGCAGCATTAAACAATACGATCTGGATTCTTCTGGTCCTGACAATAACTGTGGGCTTTGCCTTGTCCATGGCATTGCTTCTGAACAGACAGTTCAGGGGGCGTACCCTTTTCCGGGGTATCCTTTATTTCCCCTATGTTCTTTCAGGAGTCATGGTCGCTATTATCTGGACCTGGGTCTATCATCCTCAACTAGGTTTGATTTCAGGTTTTCTGCAGCTCTTTAATCTTCAGGAATATTACAGCTCACCTCTGGCGGGAGTTAAAACAGCTTTTTTTGCAATCTATGCCGCCGCTCTGTGGCAGGGCTTTGGTGCCCCCATGATTTTATTCCTGGCAGGTCTGAAGACTATTCCTGTTGAGCTGTATGAAGCCGCAACAATTGACGGTGCCAACAGATCCCAGACTTTTATTAATATTACCATTCCTATGCTGAGAGAAACCTTTGTGATTGTTTTTGCCACTCAGATAATCAGTGCAATGAAGCTGTATGACATTGTTTATGCAATGACTGAAGGAGGCCCGGCCAATAGAACCCACACAATGGCAACCTGGATGGTAAGGCAGACATTTATATTTGCCAATGTAGGAAAGGGAACGTCCATCGCCGTAGTAATGGTTCTTGTACTGATGGTTGTAATAATACCCTATGTAATGTTTATGGCTAAGGATACAGGGAAGTAATATGAGTATGACAATAAATTCTGTTACCGGAATACCTTTAAGACCCCGAAAACATAGCAAATTGAAGAAACTGCCCTTCTATATCTGTATGGTGGCGCTTTCCAGTCTGATTTTATTCCCCATTCTGTTTCTGGTTCTGACATCTCTTAAGAGTCCCACCGAGTTTTTCGGGCGCAGTGTATTCTCTCTGCCCAGGCAGTTTACATTAATTAATTTTTCCAAGGCATTTATAGAAGGTAAGCTCAGCAGGTACATATTAAACGGTCTTTTTCTTTGTGCTCTGAAGGTTCCGCTGGGAATCCTGATTGAATCATCGGCAGCTTTTTCCATTGCCAGACTGAAGATCCGTTTCGCCAACGGTATTTTTATCCTCTTCCTCATCGGGATGATGATTCCTATGCAGATCTGTCTGGTTCCCCTGAATATCGGTTTAAGGACATTGAATCTTTTTAATACTTATTCGGGTCTGATCTTCGTATACCTGGGTTTCGGGATTCCATTCGGAATACTTATATTAAGAGGTTTTTTCAGAACAATTCCCCAGGAACTCGATGAAGCCGCTATTATCGACGGCTGCTCAAAAATGTCTCTGTTCACAAAGATTATTCTCCCCCTAGCCAAACCGGCAGTGGCGACATTGCTCATCCTGGATACTCTCGGTACATGGAATGAGTATTTGCTGATCAGTGTGTTTATTACAAATGACAATATGCGGACTGTTCCGGCCGGTCTCCTCAGTTTTATCGGTGAAAATGAGACCGCCTACGGTTTGTTATCTGCAGGTGTACTGATTTCAATTATCCCTGTGCTTATTGTTTTTATTATATTTCAACGGCATTTTGTTGAGGGAATGTCCGGGGCTCTGAAGGGATAATAATGCTGCGGATAATGCCTCTGGGAGATTCCATTACCTATGACAATGATTTAAGAGATTGTAAAACTCCTCGATTAATCGGAGACAGAATCGCATACAGGTTTCATTTATATGTACTGCTGAAGCAGTCGGGTTATGATTTTACCTTTGTGGGCAATAGAAAAGCCGGTTTTAACTATTTTAATGAATCCCAGAATGCCGGTTTTCCCGGTTGTACTGTCCGTCAGCTTGCAGAGCTGCTGAGAACCGGATACAACGGCTTTGAAGATTGCTATGAGGTTAAAGGAAAATATCTGGGATTATTCAATCCTGATATTATTCTGCTTCATATCGGTACCAATCATGTTGAAAAAGCTGTCGCTGGAGATATGGAGGATGTCCTGCAGAGTATCCTGGAATACAGCGACCAGCGCGAGAGGGTAGTTACTGTTTTTCTGGCAAGGATCATTGACTATGCACAACACAATCCTGACGTTATCAGATATAACATCGCTGTCGATGATCTGATAAAACGCTGGGACAATAAAACCCGTACACTGAAGATCATCAGAGTCGATATGGAAAATGCACTGGATTATGCTGCCGATATGGCAGACAAATTTCATCCAAATGAAACAGGATATAAAAAAATAGCCGAGAAATGGTTTGAGGCAATCCGCCGCAGCTATGTTCCGGAGATAAACTCCTCTGCCGAAGGAATGAGAGTCTGAAATCTAATTTTTTGTCCTCAGGACTGCTGATATGTTATGATTAGTAATTATTTGAATAACACAGGCTCCCGGGTGAAAGATAAATCTGAACTTGATGTAAACAGGAAAAACTCTGCCGCCAGAAAAAAACTGGTATATATTTCCGGTAATATCAGGGACGGTGTGGGTCAGCATATCTGGCAGGGTATTCTCAGAAGAACAAAGGAGCTTGATTCCGACCTGATCTGTTATGTTGGAGGAGAGCTGGGTGAGGATAACAGTTCTCTTGTCTATAATTTGATTGATATAGACAAGAGGGACGGATTCATCAGCCATGCCGCCTCTGAACGGGAGCTGCACCTCCTGTACTACGAAAAGTTTAAAAATCTTCCATTTATTGCCTTATCCCTGCCGATTCCCGGCTTTCCGGTTGTTATGACTGATTCCTACAACAGTATGAGGACAGTGGTTGAGCATCTTGTGAAAGAGCACTCCTTCAGTAAAATCGCATTTGTTCAGGGTCCGGAGAATCATATCTATGCTGAACAGCGTTATCAGGCCTATCTGGATGTTGTTCAAGAGAACAGTATTTATGATCCTAACCTTGTTACACCGCCCTTGGATTTTGAAGGTTCTTCAGGCGAAAAATCTATCGCTATTCTCCTGGATGACAGACATCTTGTTCCTGGAGAAGATATTGAAGCCATTGTTTTTGTCAGTGACACTCCTGCCCTTAATGCAGTTCAGGAGCTGGGAAGGCGGGATATCAGAATTCCGGAGCAGATTGCGGTTACCGGATTTAATGCGGGAAAAGAGGCCTTCTGTACAGATCCGCCCATGACAACAGTGCGTCTGCCTTTTACCGAGCAGGGATATCAGTCTGTTGATCTACTGATGAAATTGATCGACGGTCAAGCTGTAAATCAACAGACTGTTCTGTCTGCTGATATCATAATTGCCCAGTCCTGCGGCTGCAATTCTGTTCTCCCGGGTGAAGATTCCGGATATGAGAAGTCAGAAGAGAATATTGTTGAATCTAAGGATGATATCAGAGAACAAACGATACGTGATATTCAGAATGCAGTAGGGACGAGCAGAAATAAAGCAGAGTTGATTGAATTGGCTGGTTTTCTGCTGACCGCTTTTTATGATGAAATTGAAGGAAATCAGTCGGGATTATTTCTGGGCGTCCTTTCCGATGAAATAAACAGATCTCTTCTTGTTCACAAAGAAGTAGTGTCAGTTCAGAGAATTATCTCTCTGATCAATAAAAATCTTACGGGATACATCATTCGCAATAACTGCTATGCCCCTGGGGCTCAGCTCTTGAACAGAGCAGGGTTAATGATTCATCAGGCAGGTATACGAGCTGCTGAGCGGGAATATCTGAAAAGGATGCAGCTGGAAAGAACTCTCCGTGATATAAGTGCAAAACTGATTTCCACTTATAATATGAACAAGCTGCTGGAAATTTTTACTGAGAGTTTAAAAGAGCTTAAAATCCCAGGATGTTATATATCTCTTTTTGAAGATTCCGGGAACATCACTTCTTTGTTTGATCCTCCTGATTATTCAAAAATAATCTTTGTTTTTGAAGACGGGATAAGAAGAAATCCTGAAGCTGGAGGAGTTCTCTATCCTTCAAAAGATCTGCTCCCACCCGGATATTCTGCCGGCAGCGGGAGAAAAACACTAATTGTTCATTCTCTTAATTACAACTCTACTCAGATTGGATTTGTTGTTTTTGAGCTGGGGCCTGAAGAAGGATTTATCTATTTTGCTTTAAGCCGGCTGTTAAGTAATGCTCTGGAAAATAAATATATAGCTTTTCTACATATGCTGGAAGAGCAGAACGGACATAAAAGCCCTGGGGTAAATCGGCATTTGAACTTAGGGGATGAAGAATCCGACTCCCGCTATTTTTATGCCAATCTTAATCCTGAGAATGCACGAAAAGACTTCATCCTCTATGGTGGAGTAGAAACTTGGAATCCTCAAAGTAATGATAAAAAGACCCTGTCCGATTCCATCCGTTTGGAGGTTGTAATCGGGGGAAAGGGTGAATTAAGAGTAGAGAGAGACAGTTTTTCCCTCTTTCCCGGACTGGCCTATATGATAAGTCCTCACCTGGATCATCAGATAACGAGTGACCATTCCAATCCTTTGAAGAAGTATTTTATTATTTTTCAGGGACAAAATGTATTGAAGATTCTTAAAACGAACGGATATGAGTGCGGCAATGTAATACAGTTAAGTAATCTGAATGATACAGTTGATTTATTTGAGCTGCTGTTCAGGGAAACATCACAGAATGGTTCATTCAGTGATGATATTAATACAGAACTGCTCTACCTCATAGTTTTTAAAATACTTGAATCCAGAGTTTCAGAAAACATATTTGTAAATGTCTATACAGAACGTTTTCAAAAGTGCAAAGCGTATATCGATCAAAACTACCTGTCAATTCATACAATGGATGACATTGTTAAAGAACTGAATATACAGAAAACCT